>JACQUK010000033.1 GCA_016210325.1 Chloroflexota bacterium | reverse complement strand
GGGTGCGATGACCCACGCTCTGCAGCGGTCTTGTAGACCGAGGGGCGAACGGCCTATCGCACCCCTTGATCCCTCTTGCTACCTTGTCAATAACCATGTCCAAGATACAAGGGGCGAAGCCCCAGAGCCTGCCCTGAGCGAAGTCGAAGGGCCAGGGGTCTGGGGGTGTCCCCCAGAGAGAAACTCCTCCCCCTTCCTGGCCAGGAAGGGGGAAAGGGGGATGGTCGAAGCAGGTTTTTACCACCCTGGTAGCTTTCCAAGCTAACGTGCTCGAAAGAGGGCGCCCAGGTGGGCGCCCTCTTCTTGTCCTCCGGTGGCAGGCGGACCACGCAGCGCGTAGAATAGGCCAGTCTCCTGGGAAGCCTGAGAAGACCAGGCCTTGTTGACATCATTCGCTCGCCCTTCGACTAGCTCAGGGTGAGCGGACCGGGGCCGCCTCCGCTCATGGTTCGACAAGCTCACCACGAGCGGAAACCTGCTGGATCCGCTCGCCCTTCGACAGGCTCGGGGTGAGCGGACGATGTCAACGGAGCCAAAAGGCCACGAGAGAGGCAGCGTGTTCCATCTGACCCTGCGCTGCATTGCCTGCGGCAAGTCCTTTCCCCACACTCACCGCGCCTCCTGGTGCACATCCTGTGAGGCGGCGCTGGACGTAGAGTACAGCGTGCCGCTGCGTGTCCAAGAGGAGCGCCGCGACCTGCCGGGGATATGGTCCCACCGAGGCGCCTTCCCCCTTGCTGACCCGGAGGGCCTGGTCTCGCTGGGCGAAGGGAATACACCGTCGGTGCCGCTGCCGCGCGTCGGCGCGCACCTGGGTCTGGGCCGGCTCTACGCCAAGCTGGAGTACCTGAACCCCACAGGCTCCTTCAAGGACCGTGGCAGCGCGGCCCTGGCATCGGCGCTGCGGGACATCGGGGTCACTGAAATCATCGAGGACTCTTCGGGCAACGCAGGGGCGTCCATCGCCGCCTACGCCGCCCGCGCCGGGCTCCGGGCGGCCGTGTTCGTTCCCGAGACCGCCCCTCTGGCCAAGGTGCGCCAGATTGCCTTCTACGGCGCCCAGGTGCGTCGCGTCCCCGGCGGGCGACAGGCCGCTGCCCAGGCGGCCCGGGAGGCCAGCGAGCGACGGGGTATCTACCACGCCTCCCACAACCTGAACCCCTTCTTCCTGGAAGGCATGGTCAGCTTCGCCCTGGAGGTGGCCCAGCAGTTCCCCGACGGCCTGCCGGACCACATCCTGTTCCCCGTGGGCAACGGCTCCCTCCTCATCGGAGCGTGGAAAGGCCTGCTGCGGCTGCGCGAGGCCGGCGCCGTTCGGAGGCTGCCCAGGCTGTATGCCGTCCAGGGCCGGCGCGTCCAACCCCTGGTGGCCGCCTTCCACAACAAGCCGTGGCAGGCCCCCGAGCGAGCGCATACCGTGGCGGGGGGCATCGCCGTGACGCAGCCACCCCGCCTGCGGCAGGCCCTGGCGGTGCTGCGGGACTCCGGCGGCAGCGCCGTGGCCGTGGCCGAGCGGGACATCCTGGCCTGGCAGAAGGCCCTGGCAGTCGGGGAGGGCATCTTCTGCGAGCCGACCTCGGCGGCGGCCTTCGCCGGGCTGGAGGCCCTGGTGCAGCGGGGCCTCATCGGCCATGAGGAGAGCGTGCTGGTGCCGGTGACTGGCTTCGGGCTGAAGGACCGGGTGCCGGCCGCGCGCTCGTCCTGAGCACGCCCCCCGAAATCAGCGATTGACCACCGTAGGGATGAACCTGCCCGGCCACGACGGTCGGGTTAGGAAACCCGACCTACACATTCAGTCGCTATTCTTGGGGCGCCCCTCTGCCAGAGGCCATCGGACCCGGCTGTGGTACACTTTTCCGAGGCCCTGGCGTCCTCCAGACCAGAGGCCCAGCCAAGCGGCGAAGTCGTGTTCCTTCCATGCCAGGAGAGGGTCAGGTGATGGCAGGCTTTCCACCTCCGCCTGAAGGCGGGGGCATGATGCCGCCCCCTTCAGGGGGCGGTGCCCAGGGGAGTTCCGGGACAGGTCCAAGCAAGCCCCTGGCCGGCCTCAAGGTGATAGACATGACCTCCGTGGTCATGGGGCCGGTGGCCACGCGGCTGCTGGCCGACTACGGAGCCACGGTCATCAAGCTGGAGTCGGCGGTGCGCCCCGACAACATCCGCACCGCCACCCCCTTCAAGGGCGGCGAGGCCGACATCAACCGCTCTGGCTACTTCGCCGCCTACAACGCCGGCAAGCTGGGCCTGGCCCTCAACCTCCAGAAGCCCAGGGGGCGCGAGTTCTTCCGCAGCTACCTGGTCCCCTGGGCCGACGTCATCGTGGAGGCCTACAGCCCCGGGGTGCTGGAGTCCTGGGGGCTGGACTACCCCCACCTCAAAGCAATCAGGCCCGACCTCATCATGCTGCGGGCCTCCTTGCTGGGGCACACCGGGCCTCACGCCTCCCTCAAGGGCTTCGGCCAGTTCACCGCAGCCCTGGGCGGCTTCTACGACCTCACCGGCTGGCCCGACCGGGAGCCTGCCGGCCCCTACTCGGCCTACTCCGACTTCATCTCCTGGAACTTCTCCCTGGTGGCCCTGCTGGCGGCGCTGGACTACCGCCGTCGCACGGGCCGGGGACAGTACATTGACCAGTCGCTGCTTGAGAGCACCCTCCAGTTCGCCTCCCACGCCCTGCTGGACCTCCAGGCCAACGGCCACGTGGCCACGCGCCAGGGGGACCGCGACCCCTACGCGGCGCCCCACGGGGTGTACCGCTGCCGCGACCGCGTGAAGGGGGAGAAGCGGGAAGAGCGGTGGGCCGCCATCGCCGTCACCACCGACTACCAGTGGGCGGCCCTGTGCCACGCCATGGCCTGCCCGGAGCTTATCCGCGACCCTCGCTTCGAGACGGCGAGGGCGCGGCTGGCCCGCCAGGGGGAGCTGGACGCCCTGCTGGAGGCGTGGACATCGCAGAGGACGCCAGAGGAGGTGATGCACCTGCTCCAGGCGCGGGGCGTGCCGGCGGGGACCGTGGCCAATGCCCGCGACCTGTTCGAGGACCCGCAGCTTGCGCATCGGGGCCACTTCGTCACGGTGTCCAACAGTGCTATGGGGCCCCACGCCGTGCCGGCCAGCAGCTTCCACCTGTCAGAGGCGCCGGGGCAGCCGGAGTGGGGCGCGCCGTCCCTGGGCGAGCACATGGAGCACATTTGCCGCGCCCTGCTGGGGGTGCCGGACGACGAGCTGGCGGAGTACATCGCCGCCGAGGTGCTGGAGTAGGGGGGCGAAAAGCGTAGCCGATTGGACGCTTGAAGCTACCGATTACCCCGGGTGGTATCTTTTAGCCACCGAGCCCAGCTCAGTACGGTCTGCGCTCTTCTCGGAGGAGTCGATCCACGCAGCTTAGTTTCGCGTCGGATTCTATCCGCGATCTCGTCAATGGACGGGACATGTTCTGCGGCCAACGCTTCAAGCGTTTCTCGGAACACAGGCAACATACTCAGGCGTCCGCCTATGTCCTCAATCCGCTTGCTCAGGGATTGTCTAACGAAATGCTGTGTTGCACGGTTTGAAGAAAACCCTTTGGCGCTGCGTTCGACAAGGCCAATGAACGCTGCTGCGTTCCCATAGTAGTCTGCTTGCCTGGGGTCATACTCAAATCGCTCGGCTAGTTCGTCCTGAGTTGTAACCCCTTGTGCGACTGCGTCAACCAGGTCTATGACTTTCTGAAGATCATCAGCCTGTGGGAATGGTATGCCGGCCGGGAGTCGTCGCGCCTTTGTCTGAGATAAGATCGCCTCCAGACTTGGGCGCTCCTCTAGTGGACCCAGGATAAAATCGGCTCCCCTTGTGAAAACTAAGGAGTCGTAGGAATCTCGGTCTGTGAACCGGTAAGAACGGAAGGAAAAGACCTTGTTGGAGTACGTCACCAGTATGGGGATGATCTCCTTGTGTATCCCGGCCTCGCTCCACATCCGAAAAGGATAGTAGAGCTGTCGGATGAGGAAGTCATCTCGTTGCCCCATCTTTGCTTCAAACAGGTGCACCTTGCCGCCCTCGTACCCGCCATCTACCTCGATCTGTACACCGTCTACCTGTAATCGTAGGCTGTGGGGACCACTATCAAATCGGAAGCTAAAACCAGGACTCCGCAGTCTCCCTCTTATGGTTAGAAGCAAGCGGCGCTCACCTGTGAAATGGCCGAGGAGTGCTGTGGCATGAGCCGTATCCAGCACTTGAGACTCGGATGAACAACCGGCTTCCCATGGCAGGGTCTCTATCGTCTTGTTGAGAGTTGTTTCCCGCGAGACCGGCGCTCCGGCGGGTTCGAAGTTGTGGTACCCGTCACCTGACACGAGTGCATACTTTCCATTAGTGACAGGCAATATGGTGATGTTGTTGCGACCCAGGATGGCAGGGCGGGCAGCTCGTGTGTCAAACTTGGTCATCAGGCGCGGCTCTCGTCCCGACAACCGCTTGATCTGGTCTGCCGTAATGTAGAAGACGCCGTCTGTCGCAAGCGCCCCGGCGATGGGGAGGCGCTCAAACAGCCGCTTCCAGGCCGCTTCCGTGTGCGAATCAGCCACAGCCGATCCTATCTGTAGTTCCTGATGACCAGCTCGCTGATAGTACCCCGGCCATCTCCATTGCAGTTGATGGCCCGTTTCGCACGTACTTCAACAAGATCGAAATCCCTGTATAGCCATCTTATCAACGGAGTGTCAGAGTTACTGAGCATCACGAAGCAGCCTCTCCGATGAAGCTCGCAGAACACACGCATGAGGCGCTCTTGCTGTCCATCGTCGAAGCCGCCCTTGCTGTATCCAGTGAAGCAGGCGGTCTTCGTCATTGGCTTGTACGGGGGGTCAAGGTAGACAAAATCCAGAGCGCTTGCCCGTTCCGTGGCCACCTCAAAGTCATCGAGCAAGATTGTGGCACGACGCAATGCAAGGCTCATTGCTCTTAAGTTAGGTGCGTCGCAGATAGTGGACTTCTCATAGCGCCCGAATGGCACGTTGAACTGTCCTTGTCGGTTAACCCGGTACAACCCGTTATAGCAGGTCTTGTTCAAGTAGATAAATCTTGAGGCACGTTCTATGGGCGAAAGCTTGTCCGGTGCCTGGCTTCGGACGGTGTGGTAGTACTGCTCTTCGTTGCGGTGCCTCCGCAGGCTTTCTATCAGCGGCTCCACGGAGTCTCGCACCATGAGATAGGCGTTGATTAGCTCAGGGTTTATATCTGACAAGACAGCGTGGGTGGGCAGCAACCGTAAGAAGACCGCGCCACCGCCCAGGAATGGTTCGAAATAAGACCCGAAACTGGGCGGCACAAGTGGCTCATACTGCTGGATAAGCTGGGCCTTACCCCCAGCCCACTTCACAAACGGCCGCGGCCAGAGGCGCTTCTGCCTGGGGGGTACAGCAATAGGTTCGCCCCGTGGCAACGCCATCCTGTACCTCCAAGAGGTTCGTTTATGCATGTGGCGGCTCAGGCGCCCACATTCTTGGTGGCAAAGGTCATCCGATGTCAAGAGCGTCAGCGAGTCGGCGGGGGTTGGGCGCCTATCCGGTGCTGGACCATCAAACTGTGGCAGCCCTTTCGCCCTTGTCAGCCTTCTCGTACGCTGCGAAGTCTATCCCGCAGTACCCACAGGGGACCATGGCGTATCCCCGGTCGGCAACGGCGGGGCCTCTTCAAGCTCTGCCATCAGGCGACACTGAGGGCACCGCGCGACCCATACGCCGTCCTTGCGTTCGTGTGCTACTGCTCTCCGTAGCACGCCCACCGATGCCCCTCCAATTCACTCTTCCAGCATGTCCGCGATAAAGGTGACAACGTCGGGCTCGCCGGCGTGCTCTCGCAGCAATTCCACTACCTGGTTCAATGTGTAGTGCCCTGGCGTGACACCACCGGGGTATGCTTGTGTGCCCGCGGGATCGTAGGCGGGAATCACCAATGTCACTGCGTCCACGGCTTAGCCTCCCAGTGCAAGGTGGTGCATAGAACATTTGTACTCCAAGAGGATAGCTCCAGTGCCCCCCTACGTCAATAGTTCTACAGAGTAGAGTTTGCGCGATTTGCCGCTGGGAATCCCGCGTTTTCGCGCACAGAAGAACGAGACTGGCACCCTTCACCCCGTCCCTGCCCCCGCGCGCCGGCCGGCCCGCTCCACCAGCACCTCGAACAGGCGGGCGAACTGGCGGGGCACCTCGTCGGACCGCTCCGGGTGGCACTGCACCCCCAGCACCCAGGTGTGGTCGGGGCTTTCGATGCCTTCCACCAGGCCGTCCTCCAGCGAGTAGGCCGAGGCCATGAGCGCCGCGGACTTCTGGGCCTCGCGCAGCCCCTGATGGTGGCGGCTGTTGACGCGCACCTTGCCGCCGGCGCCCAGCACCTGGGCCAGCTTGCTCCCCAGGCTGACCCAGATGTAGTGGCGCGCCGAGTTCCAGTGCCCGTCCTGGTCTTTGGTGGCGCGGTGGCCGGGCAGGTCCTGGATCAGCCTCCCTCCCAGGACCACGTTGAGCACCTGCATCCCCCGGCAGATGCCCAGCACCGGCAGGTCGCGCTCCAGGGCCGCAGCCAGCATGGGGAACTCCAGGTCGTCCAAGGCCGGCGCCAGTTCCAGGCCGGCAGAAGGGTCCGCCTCCTGCCCGTAGCGCGATGGGTGCACATCTGGCCCGCCGGTCAGCAGCAGGCCATCCAACTCGTCCAGCACCTCCTGCGGGGCCTGACTGCCCCCCGGCAGCAGCAGGCGCGGTGTTCCACCGCCGCGCTCCACCGCCTCCAGGTAGCGGCGGGCGCTTTCCTGGCTGTTGGAGGTCACCCCGATGACGGGCATGGACCTCTCCCCCTCCCGGGGCCTTCGGCACCCGGTGTCCTGTCTTGGAAGCCCATTACAACATGCACCTGACCTTGGCAGCCCGCTCATGGTTCGATCCCGACAGGTCGGGACTCACCACGAGCGGGCCGGCGCCCATCGAGCCGCTCGTCCTGAGCCCGTCGAAGGATGAGCGGGTTGTGCGAAGCACTTCAGGGACAAGACCCTGGCGCGATAGGGCATGTTGTCCCCCAGGATACCACGCTGCGCTCGCACAGCAAGGAGGTGGGACGACCCGAAATCAGCGATTGACCACCGTAGGGCATCCCGACACGTCCCGATGAATCGGGACACGTCGGGACCAACCTGCCCGGCCACGACGGTCGGGTTAGGAAACCCGACCTACAGATTGAATCGCTATTCTTGGGGACGAGCGTGCGCTCTTCCGCCCAGGGTCCCTGTCTGCGGACGGATGCCGGAAGTGGGGGTCGAGGGGTTGACGGGCCACGGGAGAACGCTATACTTGGGGGCCGTAACCACTGCCTCTAGGCCGTCGGCGGCGCCGGCACCCGCGTCCGGGCCGGCCCCCAGCCGGAAGCCCGTGGGGACAGCGGCCAGGCCCATAACTCAAGGAGGGTCCCGTGGCGTTCGAGGACAAGACCCTGGTCTGTAGGGACTGTGGCAACAACTTCGTGTTCACCGCGGGGGAGCAGGAGTTCTACCAGCAGCGTGGCCTCCAGCACGAGCCGGCCCGCTGCCCCTCCTGCCGGGCGTCCCGGCGCCGCACCCGCACCGGAGCGGATGGGGACACCCAGCGGGTCATGTACCCTGCGGTGTGCGCCTCGTGCGGGAAGGAGACCCAGGTCCCCTTCCAGCCGCGCCTCGGACGGCCGGTCTATTGTAGCGACTGTTTTGCCACGGTCCGCGGGGCACAGCCCCAGTAGCCCAGAGGACTGGTCAGGGGACAAGCCGGACCCGAGCCAGGGCGCTCTTTCCTGGCTTGTTTGGGTTCGCCCAGAAAAACGCACCGGATTCCCCACCCAGGCCGCCGGGTCCTCCGCATCATCGCGGCAGTGGACGTTGCCGATCTGACGCCCGCATGTTTGCTCCTTCCCCAACGGAAGCCAGCCAGACATCGTCCCATGGCCTTCGGCTGCTCCGAGGGCACCTGCGTGAGCCGGCACCCCCTGCCAGGGCCTTTCGGTTCTCCCCCTGTCATTGCGAGCGAAGCGAAGCAATCTCTCCTCCACTCCTTGAGATTGCTTCGGGGCTTTGCCCCTCGCAATCCATCATGCTCGTATCGAGCGTCAAGAAGCATGAAAATAGAGGCGCGGCTGGTGAACGAGGTCGCTCGTCATTGGTGCTACGAGCCCGACGCGCAATCGGAACCCGGCAGCCTGCAGGCGCCAAGG
>JACQUK010000035.1 GCA_016210325.1 Chloroflexota bacterium | reverse complement strand
GGTCTGGGGGTGCCCCCCAGGTTTCTCTCTTCCCCCTCTCCAGCAGGAGAGGGGGCCAGGGGGCGAGGTATCGGCCCCCAGGCAGGACATGCTTTCCCGGGAGGGAGCGTCTACTTTTGCAAAGAGCTAAGGGGACAGGACACCAGGGAGACGGAGTGAGCATGGCGCTCCATAGCCAGCCGGTGACCATCAACCTGGGACCGCAGCACCCCAGCACCCACGGGGTGTTCCGCCTGCGGGTGACCTTCGACGGCGAGGTGGTCCAGGACCTTGAGCCGGTCTTCGGCTACTTGCACCGGGGCACCGAGAAGCTGGCCGAAGAGCGCAGCTACACCCAGGTGGTGACCTTGACAGACCGCCTGGACTACGTGGCCTCCATGACCAGCAACCAGGCCTACATGCTGGCAGTGGAGAAGCTGGCGGGTATCCAGCCCACTGAGCGGGGCATGCACCTCCGGGTCATTGCTGCCGAGCTCATGCGCGTTGTCAGCCACCTGGTGGCAACCGGCTTCTTCTTGCAGGACCTGGGTGCCTTTGCTACCCCCCTGATGTACTGCTTCCGGGAGCGGGAGCGAATCCTTGACCTGTTCGAGATGCTGTGTGGTGCCCGCATCACCTTTAGCTACATGCGGCCTGGCGGTGTCTTCCAGGACGCGCCGGAGGAGTTCTGGCCCGCCCTGAAGAAGCTGCTGGCCGAGTTGCCGCAGTACATTGACGAGCTGGAGGGGTTGCTGGCCGAGAACGAGATCTTGCTGGTACGCACCAAGGACGTGGGGGTGCTATCGCCTCAGCAGGCCATTGACAGTTCTGCCAGCGGGCCGGTGCTCCGCGCCTCAGGGGTCAGGTGGGACCTCCGGAAGGTAGACCCCTATGAGGTCTACAGCCGCTTCGAGTTCGATGTTCCGGTCGGCACCAGGGGTGATTCCTACGACCGCTTCATGGTGCGCATCTGGGAGATGCGGCAGAGCCTGCGCATCCTGGAGCAGGCCGTGAAACAGGTCCCCTCGGGCCCGGCCCGGGCAGAGGCGCCATATTTCCTGCGCCCGCCGGTCGGCGACGCCTATGCTCACGTGGAGTCGCCCAAAGGCGAGCTGGGCTACTACCTGGTGAGCGACGGCGGCATCTCTCCCTACCGCTGCAAGGTCCGCTCACCCTCCTTCATCAATCTGACGGCGTTGCGGGACATGCTGATAGGGTGGAAGCTGGCTGACCTGGTGGTCATCTTGGGGAGCATTGACATCAACATGGGCGAGGTGGACCGCTGATGGGCCCTGTCCTGGCGGACAACTCCATCTATCGTGACGTCTACTCGTTTTTTGTCGGGTTCATGCCCCACCAGCTCTGGTGGCTGGCCTACCTCATTGCCGGCTTAACCATCATGGTCCTGCTGGCCAATGCGGTACTGCTCAACACGGCGGTCTTCCAATGGATGGAGCGGCGGCTGTTGGGCCGCTTCCAGGTCCGCTTTGGCCCTAACCGGGTGGGGCCCTTCGGTCTGCTCCAGCCCTTTGCTGACCTCCTGAAGCTCTTGCTCAAGGAAGACATTGTCCCGGAGGCGGCTGACCGCTTCCTGTTCACCCTGGCACCGGCGGTGATGGCGGCCCCGGTCTTCCTGGTGCTGGCCGTGGTCCCCTTTGGCAAGAACTCCTACCTGCTGGACCTCAACATTGGCCTGCTCTACATCATCGCGGTGGGGACCCTGAGCACCATGGTGCTTTTCCTGGCAGGATGGGGTTCCGGCAACCGCTACGCCCTCTTCGGCGCTACCCGCGCAGTGGCCCAGCTCATCAGCTACGAGGTGCCAATGGTGCTGTCGCTGGTGGGGGTGCTGCTGCTGGCCGGCTCCCTTTCCCTGGTCCAGATTGTGGAGGCGCAGCGCCTGCCCTTCCTCTTGCTCCAGCCCCTTGGCTTCTTCATCTTCGCGGTGGCCTCCATTGCTGAGATGAACCGAGGCCCCTTTGACCTGGTGGAGGCGGAGTCGGAGATCGTAGCAGGGTACCACACTGAGTACAGCGGCATCCGCTTCGGGTTGCTGCAACTGGGGGAGTACGCGGCCGCCTCGGTCCCCGCTGCGGTGATTGCCACCGTGTTCCTACGGGGCTGGGCCAACCCCTTCGTGCCTCTGGGCTGGCCTGATGTCCTGCCCTCGCATCTCTGGTTCTTCCTCAAGGTCTTTCTTGTGCTCTTCCTGTTCATCTGGGTGCGGGCCACCGTGCCGCGGCTCCGTATTGACCAGGTGATGGGCTTCGCCTGGAAGTTCCTGCTGCCGCTGGCCCTGGTCAACATCTTCGTGACGGCCATCGAGGTCCAGCTTTGGCGGCAGCCTACCACGGCCCAACTGTGGGCGATGGTGCTGGTGAACTGGGTGGTGGCGGCTGTGGCCGTAGGCGGGTTGAGCCGGGCCATGGAGCGGCACCGCCGGCGGCCCACGGCCAGCGTGGCTCCGGTGCCCATCTCGGTGGAGGTCCGGTAGGATGCCGTACGGGTTTGGTCTGGGCAAAGGCTTCCTGGTGACGCTCCGTAACTTCACCCGCAAGCCCTTCACGGTCCAGTACCCGGAAGAGCGGGTGCAGCAGCACCCGCGGTTCCGCGGGCAGGACTTTGTATGGTACGAAGAGCGCTGCACCGGTTGTGCCTCCTGTGCCAAGTACTGCCCCCTGGGGATTATCAAGATTGTGACCCAGCCCAGTGGCCAGCAGACCCAGGAGGGCGAGAAGTGGGCCATTGAGGTGTTTGACATTGACCTGGCCCGCTGTATGTACTGTGGGCTGTGTGTGGAGGC
>JACQUK010000030.1 GCA_016210325.1 Chloroflexota bacterium | reverse complement strand
CCAACCCAGCGGCGGCCCAGCTTGTGGGCGGCGTGCACGGCGGTGCCGCAGCCGCATAAGGGGTCCAGCACCACTTCGCCGGGGCTGGAGGAGGCGCTGATGATGCGCTCCAGCAGGGCCAGCGGCTTCTGGGTGGCGTAGCCAAGGCGCTCTTTCGCTTGGGCCGAGATAGGCCGAATGTCAGTCCAGACATCTTGAAGCGCTACCCTACCCAGTTCATCTGCGTAATGCTTCAGCCGAGGAGTTCCCCCTTGCTTCTCGGGCCAATAAATCATCCCTAAAGCGTCTAGGGCATCTAGCTTTTCCTGCATGGTGGCACCGCGGATGTCCAGCTTGTCGATTATCGCCCCCGGTAGCGCCCAGTGCCTGCCAACAGCGGTGGGATCAATGCCCCTCCATGGTTTCCCACTCTCTCCGTGCCTTACGCCCGCCCCAGTCAGGGTTATCGGCTCGAAGCGCCGACCGCTCTCTGGGTCGACTGCTCCAAAGTGCTTGGCCACATATTCCGGGTCCTGTTCGGCTCTTGGATCGGTCCAACTGTAAACATCGCTCTTCGAGAAGAACAGGATCGTATCATGTAACGGCCCGTATCTCTTCGCAGACCCGTGCGAATAGCTACGCTTCCACATGATTTCGTTTCTGAAGTTGGTGGGCCCGAACACCGCGTCCAACAGCACCTTAAGGTAGTGGCTGGCCGTGGGGTCGCAGTGCAGGTACAGGGAGCCGGTCTCCTTGAGCACGCGGTGCAGCTCCACCAGCCGCACGGCCATCATGGCCAGGTAGGCGGTCACGTCGTTGCGGCCCAGACCCTCCACCATGGCCCGCAGCATCCGCCCCACCTGCTGGTGCTGGCCTGTCACCGCCTCGTGGTAGGCCAGCTCCGCTGCCTCCCCCCAGTGCCAGGTGTCCTCGAAGGCCTCGAGCTGGGCGTCGCTGGCGGCGCCGGTGCTCTCTTTGAACAGCACGTTGTAGGAGCGGTTGGAGCTGAAGGGCGGGTCCAGGTAGATGAGGTCCACCGACCCGTCGGGGAAGTGCCTGCGCAGCACGTCCAGGTTGTCGCCGTAGTAGAGGACGTTGCTCTGAAGCTCAGGCATAGCTGTCTCCTGGCCCCGCAGACCTGGGGCGGTGGAACGCTCAGATGGTAGCACAGCACCCGTTCCAACCCAAGCTACGATAGTTGGAGACTTCAGGTTGTCCCCCACCACCCGCAGCCCTACAATGGATGAGTGCGCCACCTTGTCCCAGAAGCTGTCCGGCTCTGTCCCAAACTGTCTTGGGTACTTCCGCCTGAGGGCGAAGGCAGCATGATGCCCTTTGGCAGTAGGATAAAGTTATGTTTGAAGCGTTGACCGAGAAGCTGAACGCCGTCTTCAAGCGGCTGGGTAACAAGGGCCACCTCACCGAGAAGGATGTTGACGAGGCCCTCAAGGAGGTGCGCATTGCCCTCCTGGAGGCCGATGTTCACTTCCGGGTGGCGCGGGACTTCGTGGCCCGCGTGCGGGAGCGCGCCGTGGGCGCCCAGGTCCTCCAGGGCCTCAACCCCGGCCAGCAGGTGGTCAAGATTGTCCATGAGGAGCTGGCCGGCGTCCTGAGCGGTGGCGACCACAAGCTGCATCCCGCTCCGCAGCTCCCCACCATCGTCATGCTGGTGGGGCTTCAGGGCTCTGGCAAGACCACCACGGCGGCCAAGCTGGCCCTGCACCTGCGGCGCCAGGGGGGGCAGAGCTCGTTGCTGGTGGCCGCCGACCTGAAGCGGCCCGCCGCCGTGGAGCAGCTTGTCACCCTGGGTGCCCAGCTCAACGTCCCCGTCTACCGCGAGGCGCCCGGCTCGGACCCGTTGCAGGTGGCCCGGCATGGCGTGGAGAAGGGGCGGGAGCTGGGGGTCCACTGGGTCATCCTGGACACCGGCGGGCGGCTGCACATTGACCAGGAGATGATGGCGGAGCTTGCCGCCGTCAAGGAGGCCGTAGGGCCTCACGAGACGCTGCTGGTGGTGGACGCCATGACCGGGCAGGACGCCGTGCGCGCCGCCGGCGACTTCCACGCACAGGTAAGCCTTACGGGCCTCATCCTGACCAAGCTGGACGGCGATGCCCGGGGTGGCGCGGCCCTCTCGGTGACCTCGGTGACGGGCGTGCCCATCAAGTTCATGGGTATGGGCGAGAAGGCGGATGCCCTGGAGCCCTTCTACCCCGACCGTCTGGCCCAGCGCATCCTGGGCATGGGCGATGTCCTGTCCCTCATCGAGAAGGCGCAGCAGGCGGTGGACCAAGAGCAGGCCAAGGCGCTGGAGCAGAAGCTACGCCAGGCCCGCTTCGACCTCCAGGACTTTCTTGAGCAGTTGCAGAACCTTCGCAAGATGGGCCCGCTCCAGCAGGTGCTTGAGATGCTGCCAGGGTTCAGCCAAATCAAGGGTAAGCTCTCTGGCCAGGACCTGGACGAGCGACAGCTCAAGAAAATCGAGGCGATCATCTTCTCCATGACACCACAGGAGCGGCGGAACCCGGATATCCTGGACGGCTCGCGCAAGCGGCGAGTGGCGCGGGGCAGTGGCACCCAGGTGCAGGACGTGAACGCCCTGCTGAACCAGTTCCGCGAGGTGCAGAAGCTGATGAAGCAGTTCTCCCAGGGCAAAGGGCGAGGCCTGCTGGGGATGCTGCGGCAATGAGCTTGGCCCAGGGTCTTTTCATTGTTGCACATTCGCCCCCATCCTGACGTTCCCCCGGGAATGGGGGAAGGGACTCTCCTTGCCCCCGCGACGGGGGAGAGTCAGAGAGGGGGTGAGAATGGAAGAACCTTAGATTACCCCCGCCGTGCCGTTGTGGCGTGAGCACGCCTCTGGTATACTGCGGTGGTGTCGGGGCGTGGCCCAGCCTGGTAGGGCACCAGCATGGGGTGCTGGGGGTCGGTGGTTCAAATCCACTCGCCCCGATTAAGATTGACTGTCAAGCTTCCTTCAGGCGTCGAGGCCCTGAGCGTCCACAGGTGGATAGAACACCGTAGTGGGGCCGCCCAGGCGGACCTGCGGGAGCACGAAGAAGGGCATCCCGACGTCAGGGTGGGGTGCTCTTTTTCTTTAGCCTAGCCAGAGAGACCTGGTTACGAATGCTGCCCCGGAGCGATGCACCGGGCTTTGAGGCTGGGGCGTCTGTGGCAGGAAAGAGCATTGCTGGCCACGCGGCGATAGGCCCCGGTTGGGGAGCGCCGGAGAGGCGACGGCATGCGCAAGACCGTGGTCCTGGTGGTGGACGACGATGCAGGCGTGCTCAAGCTAGTCAGCACCGGGCTGGGCCAGCGGGGGTACGAGGTGGTGCTGGCCGGCGATGGCACTGAGGGCCTGCGACTTGCCGCGGACCGGACTCCCGACCTGGTCATCCTGGACATCGTCATGCCAGGGATTGATGGGTTCGAGGTTGTCCACCAGGTCCGCCAGCGGTCCGGCGTCCCCATCATCATGCTGAGTGCCCGAAGCGACGAGGAAGACAAAGTGAAGTCTCTGCGTCTCGGCGCCGATGACTACATCAGCAAGCCCTTCGGAATGGAAGAACTGGTCGCGAGGGTAGAAGCTGTCCTTCGCAGGACGAAGGACGCTGACACCCCACTCTCGGGACCTGGCCTCGTGGCAGGAGAGATGGGAATCGACTTCGCCCAAAGGCGCGTGACCATTGGGGGACGGGAAGTCAGGCTCACTCCCACCGAGTATGCTTTGCTGCGAGAGCTTGCCCAGCACCGCGGCAAGGTGCTCACCCATTCTATGCTGCTGAACCGGGTGTGGGGGCCGGAGTACGCTGACGAGCGAGAGTACCTTCGCGTCTTTGTGAACCGGCTCCGCCAGAAGATCGGGGACGACCCACAGCATCCCCTCTACATTAGCACCGAGCCAGGGATTGGGTACCGTTTCCTGGCCCCTGACCAGGCTGTTGGTCTCGAGCACTGACCCCCGGCGCTTTCAGACCTCCTCCCTATTTCCTGCTGCCTCTCCTGCCCTCCTCGTTAACGGAACGTTTATGCTCTGGGCACCCATCTTTATGCGCCGTTTGCGCCTGCAAGCCTATCCTGCTTTCAGAAGGGGGGATCTGGAGGCGGACAGGTGGGAAGGTTCACCTTCCTGTGTAGGGCCGCGGCAGCCGTAGGGACCGGCCTGATGCTGGTAGCCCTGACCCCAGGCATCGGGTATGGGCAGGCCGGGCGTACCGTTTCCGCCCTGGGCCAGCAGCCTGAGCAGGTGGCCACCGCAGGTCCTGAAGCGCAGTCTGCGCCAGCGCCACTCCCCGGCGGCGCCAACGGGCTTGGGCCCGATGGGCCACAGGCACTGCGGGGAAGCGGTGCTATAGCTATTGATGGCCGCGTCCGTTCCGTCCGCCTGATCGTGGTGGACCAGAAGGGCCGCATCATAGGCATATGGAGCAACTACCCAGGAGTCAGCAGCACCGCCGATAGCCTCCTCGTTCGGGAAGGGCACGTGACGGGACTCCAACGCCCGCTCACGGCAGGCGTACTGTCGCAGTACCAGCGGCTGGCCGGGAAAGTAGACTGGACTCGCACAGGCAAGGTCTATCCACGGTAGCCTGGTGCAGGGCCGGTGGCCTGTTGCTCCTGCTCCCCGAAGCGAAGGCACCTGCCAACCTGCGTTCCCACCTCCTTGTTTGGTCTTGCTCTAGTGTCCTGAGTCAGAAGAACGTTGAATTGCTCAGGCCGAACGGTTGGGTGTGTCCCTCCGTTCGTGGTGAGCTTGTCGAACCACGAACATTGTTCCATGAACTCATAACTCAGGACACTAGTGTCCCGTCTCCGAAATACGCTTGCAAATTGTCGTTGTGAGGAGTCCTTCGGGGGAAGGACGACGAAGCAATCTGGAGGGGTGGACCCACTCCTGGATTGCCACGGCTCTCCTTCATCGGGCCTCGCAAGGATTTTTGGGACGAAGTTCGGGGACACCACACTAGCTGCTAGGCCCTGCGACGCATTCGTCGCGTCCCGAGGTACGCGGCGCCGCCCAGGAGCACAACCGCACCCGCCGCGGCCACGCCCACGGCCCAGATAGGCAACCCTCCCTTCGGGGTGGGACGTAGCTGCGCTTGTTCGGCCGGTGGAGGCGTCGGGGCGGCGGGCGGCACGATGTCCTCCGCCACCTGCAACGCGGCCTTGCTTTCAGCGTTGGCCGTGCCGAAGTAGTTCACGTTAGCCGCTACCTGGTACTCCCCCTTGGGCAGCAGGCCCTGGTAGGTCAGCTTGGCTTGCGCCGTTGTATGGGGCTGCACCAACCAGCTCTGCGAGGCAATGGGCAAGGTGAAAGCCCGCTGTCCTTGCTTGGTCAGGACATCCAGGTAGCCAGCGGGGGTCACCGCGACATCGCCGATGTTCTCCACCTCTACGACAAAGGTCGGGCCAGCTTCCTCCTTCGGTTGGGCTTCCACCGATACAAAGCGCAACTTGGGCACCGAGTTGAAGGTCTGCTCTCCAGCACTCTCCACCTGGCCCCACTCCACTGGGTCCACCTTGGCTGCCCGGCTCTGCGTCTCGTCCCAGCCAATCTGCAACTGGGCTTCCGCCTTGTAGTCACCCGGTGAGACCTGGGCAGCGCCCCGGGTCTGATAGGTCCGCGTCACCCCTGGAAGGAGCGGCGTCCCCTCGGGAAGGGTCAGGCGGCCCACCTCTGTGCCTTGGGAGTCCCGAAGCACCACTTCGCCTTTGGGGATAAGGTGGACGTTGCCGCTGTTGCGGACCTCCACCAGGAACCCAAGGCGGTCGTTTCCAACGGCTAGCGGGGTTACCTGGGTTACATCGCCTTGGAGGGAGAGGCCAGGTCCCCGTACGGTCAGGAGGAATGGCGCCGCCAACCGGGCGCCCACGCCGGTCCCGCCGGAGAACCGCCCTGTTCCGGCGGCCAAGGCAACTGGCGCCGAGCTGAAGACGACGCTGCCATAGTGGCCCCCGGGTTGGGCATCCTGGGGGACCGTGACCCGCACCGTCACCTCGCGGGTGGCGCCGGGCTCCAGGTCAAACTCCTGTGGGTCCACTCGAAGCCACGTCACTGCGGAGATGGCTGGCTGCCCTGCCACGGTCTCCGCCAGGCCCGCGAAGAGGTGGCCACGCTCGGTCCCCTCGTTGGTCACGGAGATCTTCTGGACGAAGCTCACGCCAGGGTCGGCGGCGAACTCCAGCAAAGAGGGCGTCACACTGTAGGAAATATCCGCTTCCAGCGGACTCGCTGCTAGTAGTGCGGTGGCTGCCAGGAGGAGGCTGGCAGCCACCGCGGACAAGACGTATCGCACGCTCTGTTCTCCGTTGCGCACGGACTCGTTATGCCTGGGTCACTTCGTACGTCGCCGAGGAGCTAAATGTCCCAGGATCGTCGTTCCAGTCCACCCGCAGGCAGTAGTAGTAAGCATAGCTGTTGGTGCCCTTGCCCACGGAGCTCTGCCAGCTCTGGGCCGTGGCGCCGAAGGCCGTGGCAGAGGCGCATTCACTATAGCTTGCCGGGGCCGTAGCTGTCCACCGCAGGGCACCCGAGGCGACGGTGATGCTGGCGGAGGTCCCCGTGTTCTCGCTGGCCAGCACGGTCCCGTTCCAGGTCTTGTTGCTCTTGACGGTCACCGTCATGCCGCTGCCACCGGACTTCCATGCGTAGTAGCAGCCCTGGTTGCCCGAGGACCCTGCTAGGCCGTCCACGGTGTCAGTGCTGTTGGAGGCTGGACACGTGGGGTCCAGGTTGGTGCCAAAGTCGGACGTACCGTCGCTGATGGTGATGGTGATCTTGGCCTGTCCTTCGGCGCTAGCGCTGACTCCGCCCTGCTCCGCGCCCACCCTGGCCGCGCTGAGCGCCACCAAGAGCGCCAGCATGACCACCGCTGCCGCCAGCACGGCCGCCCTTTTCCTGCTACCAGAGATGATGAGTGCTGTGCTGCCCATGTGTCTCCTCCTATGCACTCTTGATCGGTGCACGCTTCCTTGCTTGGGGCACCGTGGCCTGCTCGCCCAACTCAAGCATGCAGGAGACATCTTGCATCATGGGGCCAAAGGGAAAAAGAGAGCGCAGGGTATCAATTCGGTATCCCCGTTTGGCAGATTGGAGATAGGCAGTGGGACCTCTAAGAGGGAGACCTTGGAGAGAAACCCGCGCGAAGGGGGGGCCGAACGTGGCGGCGAAGTAGACTGCCCTTGCCCACGGCGAAGGCCCAGTGCACCATGCCCCGCTAGACTGCTTGCCCGGGCGTGACTCCAACATCAACCTGGTGGCGCCATCTGCGTGGCCTGGCTTTCTGCGTCGAGTCGAGGCTCGGGTCTCCAGACCCTCTAAGGCCGAGCACCGCGACAATCCCAAGCAACGGCAGATGGCCGACCAACTCAGGGACTCCCAGAACAATCAAGGTAGTAAGAAAGAACCCGGCCAGCATTGCCGCAACAAGCCTGGTGGTAAGACCAGTGAGAAGCAAGACGCCCAGAACAAGCTCAGCCACTCCAGCAGCGAATACAAAATGCGCATTTGTGAAACTGGCGAACCCTAGAGCTGCCATGAAGTTCAGGTTGTGGTTGTCTAGGAACGTTAGCGCCAGGTCAGGATTGGCTAGCTTGTTGTGGACTGCCAGGACTATCAGGCTCAAGCCCAGCCCGGCGCGGAGAATCGGAAGGGGCAGGTGTGAAAAGCGCTCTGGGTCAACCTTGGTCCACCTGCGGGCAAATTGGTCGGGACACGAACTCAATCCAACGAATACAAACGCCAGCCCAAGCGAAGCGTATTCCAAGATGTAGTCAGCGAGCGAGCTTACTGGAAACAGGAAGAGGGCCAGCGGGACCGCCACTACCAGCACCAGCAAGCCAGCAAGTGCAAATGCAACCTGGCTCAGCAGCATGAGGCCTATGAGCACCTGGACAACAGTGGCGAAGACCGCCGGCCATCCGCTACCCAGAACAAGATTGGGAGCGAGGAACACTCCCGTAACAGAGTTCGCGATAAGCATGATGCCGGTTAACACGGCGACTACTCGCCACTCCGCGCCATTTGGGAGGAAGCGTTGTGCTCTCTTCGCCAGGACATTGGCCCTGCGGGACCAGTTGCCACGGGCCGATGCCACCGCCAGCACAAGGAATGCGAAGGCTCCCAACAGCACCGACAGGCTGATCAGGTCGGTAGGGAAACCCTGGCCTGGGTGGGTCCCTTCCTCCACAAACCATCGCTCATGCGCGAATGCACTCCTGGCAGACGAAATGCCTGCTGTGAGCACCAGCGCCAGTCCCAGGGCGATTGCCTTTCCCCTCATCGCACCCATCCTCGAGCTCGTGTGACTCGCTGGCCCCTTCTCCTTCGGGCGAATCTCCCCGGCGCCGCTCTGGCGGCCTTACCCCACCTCCTGGCCGGCCTGGCGGAGGCGGAGCGCGAAGGCAAGTGGGCACCACTCCTTGGTGCTTGGGGACGGACCGGTGCAAGGGCGAAGCGTCCCCACCTGGCCTCCTGACTCGTCAGCCTGGCACTGAAGGCAGAACTGCCGCATGTCTATCCGATGGGGGCCGGCGTCGACCCGCACATCCAGCTCCTGCTCACTCGTCTGGTCCAACAGGCCCCTGAGTGCGTCCACCAGCACCGTGCTCTCTCCGTGCAGGACCAGCGTGGCGGGGCCTGTTGGGGACGGCGAGCCTTCAGCGGCCGGCGGCGCGTCTAACCGGCCGCCCGGCATCTTCGATAGGGCTTCGACCAGGGCGGGGCGGCGCTCCCGGGGAGCGGTTACGTGCACCGTGCACGTGCGCGTAACCTGCCAGGTGCCGCCGCGCGCTCCCAGCGCAAACTCATGGTTCTTGATGACGTCCATTATCTCAGCCACGCCGCATTTCTGGCGGGAATAGGTGCAAAGGACCAGCAGCTTGGTACCACCAATAACATTGTTGATTTCTGCTTCATACGAAGCGAAATCGTCCCAGTCCTTCTTGGTATCTATCCAGTAGGGGTTGCCACTGACCCTGAGCCCAGCAAAACCACTCGACAACGCTGCATCGTGCTTTTCCATCCACATACTCAGCGTTTTCTGTTGGTCGAAGCTGCCCCCCTTGAGGTACCAGTTTGTGTACGGGAATATCTCGATCTGCCCTCTCTCAAGATAGCTTGCAAACCTTGGCACATGTTGCTTGAGAGCCCTTACGGCGTCCTCCTCGGTTACGAAGTCCGAGGTCACCCAGACGCATAGCTCGTTGTTCTCCAGCCCGGCCGCGAAATAGGGAACAAGGATGTCAACCAGGTCTCGCTTGGTCTTGAAGAACTGGCAAAAGTGGCTCCCCCAGGGCAAAGCTCCGATGGGGCTGATACCAGAATCCCTCGTATCTGTCGTTGGCATGGTTGCCCTTTCCTCCAGTTCCGTGCGCTCAGGCTATGTTTCCTATTGGGCTGTGTGCGGATGTTCCATAGCTCAGCCTCTCCTGATGGTCGAAGCTGCATTCGTCATGTTCGCCTTTGGAATGTCGTCATTATCCCTGCCGTGCTCACTGTTCTCCACGACAGGCGGCAACCATCGTGCGGTGCAGCGGCCGGGGGTCTACGTAGCCTTGGTGGCGGCTGCCTTCGGCTGCTGGCGGCCCTCCGGCTTCTCCTCCGCGTCCTCCACGGCTTCCCGCAGCGCAAAGGCCAGCGGGCACCACTCTCTGACGCTTGGGTCCGGTGGTGGGCAGGGATGGAGCGGGGCCAGGTTGCTCTTGTCGCCTTCGGCCTGGCACAGGCGGCAGAACGGTCCCATGTCTATCACATAGGGGCCAGCGTATATGCCTATCTCGCAACCCTTGCTATCTACATTGTCCAACCAGACCTTCAGGGAATTGATCACTGACACCGCGTCGGTCTTGAGGACCACCATGGATGGCTCCTGGTTGGGCAGGTACAAAGGCGCCCCGGTGAGCTGCGACAGGGCTTTGGCCAGGCCCTGGTTTTGGTTCGCGGGTAACCTTATGGAAATGGTGTACACGTCAGGTTTCTCCTTCCTAGACCCTTACCGCGCCGGCCGAGGCATTGCCGCGTTCTCCCGACTTGGTCAAGACCCCCAAGGCCGCCGGCATGGACAACTCATCCAGGAACGTCTCCATGGAGTCTATGAGGGCCAGGAACTTCTTTCCCCGTTCAGAAGGCACATAGGCGGTCCTGCCGTTGGGCGACCTGACCTCTTCCAGCAGTTGGAAGTTCACCAGGAGATCCAGGTACTTCTGCGTCTGGGCATAGCTCAGGTTTGCACCGTACATCATGCGTGTTTTTGTGCCGCCAATCCTCAGGATGTCCGCGACAACCTGAAGGCTGGACCGGCGTGTTGCTATCTCCACGGGTGGTCTCCTTCGCCTGGCGAAAGGCGCCCCTTTCGCTAGGCCAATTCTCCTCCCCCCTGTGCTTGCCCTGGTCGTGCTAGAACTCATCCGGCTTTGTTGACAACCTGCCGTTTCTCCCGCTCGTGGTGAGCTTGTCGAACCATGATGCTTCGACAAGCTCAGCATGAACGGAATTCAAACCCGCTCACCCTGAGGTTCTCGAAGGGCGAGCGGATGATGTCAACAGAGTCAGCCAATCTCTAACTCAGGACACGAGCACCAGCTATGCCTTAGTGCACCTCCTCTCCGACTACCGCCCGAAGTGGCCTGGGGCAACGGCCGGTGTCACTTGCCCTTCACACCGGCTGTCTTCGGCCGCTGGCGCCCCTCTGTCTTTGCCTCCGCGTCCTCCGCGGCTTGTCGCAACGCAAAGGCCAGTGGGCACCACTCCCTGGCACTGGGATCCGGCGGTGGGCACGGACGAAGAGGGGCCAGCTTGCTCTTGTCGCTTTCGGCCTGGCACAGGCGGCAGAACGGTCCCATGTCTATCACATAGGAGCCAGCGTAGATGCCGATCTCGCACCCCTTGGTATCTACCTTGTCCAGCCAGACCTTCAGGGAATCAATCACTGACACAGCCTCGGTCTTGAAGACCACCATCGCCGGTTCCTGGGTGGGCAGGTCCAGAGGCGCGCCGGTGATTTGTGCCAGGGCTTTGGCCAGGCCCTGGTTGTAGTTGGCGGGCAGCCTTATGCTGATGGTGTACATGGCAGGTTTCTCCTTCCTAGACCCTCACCGCGCCGGCCGAGGCCTTGCCGCGTTCTCCCGACTTGGTCAAGATCCCCAAGGCCGCCGGCATGGACAGCTCGTCAAGAAACGTCTCCATAGAGTCTATGAGGACCAGGAACTTCTTTCCCCGCTCAGAAGGCACATAGGTGGTCCTGCCGTTGGGCGACCTGACCTCTTCCAGCAGTTGGAAGTTCACCAGGAGTTCCAGGTACTTCTGCGTCTGGGCATAGCTCAGGTTTGCACCGTACATCATGCGTGTTTTTGTGCCGCCAATCCTCAGGATGTCCGCGACAACCTGAAGGCTGGACCGGCGTGTTGCTATCT
>JACQUK010000032.1 GCA_016210325.1 Chloroflexota bacterium | reverse complement strand
GGCAGCTCGCCGGGCTCATAACCCGGAGGTCGTTGGTTCGAGTCCAACCCCCGCTACCAAGAAACACAAGTGAGCACAGCCCCGAAACGTTTCGGGGCTGTGCTCACTTTGCGTAATCCCTCAACATAGCTTCCAGGGCTGCCACGCCTCTACGGCCCCACCTTGGTTCTTGTCCCGAATATGCCCGCAGGACGTGCTCCGCCACCACGGACCCCGGTATGACACGATGATGTTGGTGTCACCAGTGGTTCACCTGTGCGATTCTAGCTGCGGCGGGCCTGAAGACTTCCCGCCGTCAGCTCTTCCTCCATCCCCAACTTCAGCAGGGTGATGGAGGCGTACTGAAGGCCGTAGCGCCGCTTGAGCACCTGGAAGGTCTCGCAGAACTCACCCCAGGTGCCGAAGCACTGGTTGGACCAGTTCTGATAGATGTTCTCAATGTCGTGCCGTGTCAGGTCACTCATCATCGGGCACCTCCCTTCTCGCCCTAGCCTCACTATAAGCGAGCATCATGGCATTCCCCAGTGGATGCGCTCTAGAGTTGATTACTGGCCCTCAAAATGTTTAACGGGCCCTGGGGCGGCGCGTGGCACTCTAGGGTAACTGCTGCGTCGCATCCTTGGGGCACGGTCGAGGCCACTGCCAAGCGGACCCCCCTTCGGAGGGTCGCCTGCAACGGTGGAGCAGAGCGGTCTGCCCCTTCCACTGCGGGCAAGTCCGGAGCTAGACCTCTTTTTCCGTGACACAATGGCTGAGTTCTTCCGTGTTCCATTTACAAGGTGCATAGCCAGCCGAGTCATCCCCGCGAGCCCAACGTAATCCGCCGTCATCGCCTGAGTTGCAACTGGAACCAGGAGACCGGACACCCTTGACTACTCCGCTGGGCTGTGGTCGAATCCACAGGGCCGCCATGGCCACCGAGCGGTGGCCGCGTTGTCGGCCATGCCCGCACATTGGGGCGTGTATTGGAACGATAGGGTAGTCAGGCAGAGCGGAGGTCAGGATGCGTCGTGTTCTTCTGGTCGTAGGTAGCCTCATGGGACTGGTCCTTCTGTTGAGCGTGGCCTGCCGGGCGGCGGAGCCCACCCCTACCACCACCCAGCCGGCCGCTACACCAACCCCGACCAAGGCTGCGCCTACAGCAACGCCTACTACAGCAGTAGCGCAGCCAACCGCAACACCGACCACGGGGGTCGCGCAACCCACGGCGACCGCGACCACCGCCTCTACTGAGGCGGGTACCCTCATTGCCACGCTGATACAGCAAGCCCAAGCACGTGGTGTGGGCGCGCTGCATCCCTATGTGGTAGAACAGGCCCAGAAGCGGAACATCCCCACACGCCGACCACCTCTGCCCACGACGGCCCCCAAGTACGGAGGCACCGGCGGTGGGGGTGGGTATCCCTCTATCCAGGCCTATGGCACCGTGGACTCCCTGGACCCCTACGTGAGCGAGATCATCACCCGGGCCGCCATCTCGGACCAGTTGCTGAGCCTGCAACTGGGGCCCCAGTACTCGCCCACCAGCGCTGCGGTGAACCCGCTGGCTGCGCAGTCCTGGGAGTACAAAGACGATACCACCCTGGTCCTGCACCTGGCCAAGACGGCCAGGTTCCAGAACAAGCCGCCGGTGAATGGCCGGCCAGTGACGGCCCAGGACTGGGTGTGGAACTTCGAGAAGCTGCGGGCATCGCCTGCTGTGGCCTCCGTTGCTGCTCGCTTCGAGCCGGTCGAGTCCTTCACCGCGTTGGACGACTACACGCTGCAAATCAAGACCAAGCGCCCCGTGGCGCAGATGCTGCTGACATTGGCCAACTACGGCTGGGGCGTGATGCCCAAGGAGATCTACGAGGGCGGCAAGGCACCGGTGACCGAAGCCGAGCTGGTGGGTAGCGGGCCCTTCGTGATCGAGAAGTACACCTCAGGCAGCGAGGTGCGCTTCAAGAAGAACCCTGACTGGTGGGGCTACTGGACTGGCGCGAAAGACAACCTTATCACCGAGACCCCAACCCAGTACAAGCTGCCGTTCTTTGACGGCGTGACCTGGCTCCAGCTTACCGACGAGGCGGCCATGGACGCCGGCTTCCGCGCCGGGAAGATCGACATGCTGGGCTGGGAGCGCTCTATCAAGAAGCCGCGCTACGAGAGCCTCTCCAAGACCAATCCCGATGCCACCTGGACCATCTTCATCGAGGTGAGCAACCGCCGCCCCTGGCTGTTCCGGGTGGACGAGCCGCCCTTCGACAACATCAAGGTGCGCCAGGCAGTTTCCACGGCCCTTGACCAAAGCGGCATGTGCGACGGGCCCCAGGCCGGCTGGTGCATCCCTGGTGAGTACATCTACGCCGGCGCCGGCGAGTGGTTCCTGCCCAACTCCGAGTACGGCGAGGGCGCCAAGTACAGCTCCTCCGACCAGGAGCTGGCGAAGAAGCTGCTGGCAGAGGCCGGCTACAAGCCGGGCGAGTTGACCATAAACTTCGAGACGGCCCCCTGGGTGCCCTACACCATCGCCGAGGGCGAGCTGTTCGCGGCGAACCTGAAGAGCATTGGCATCAACGTAGACATCAAGTCCCGGGACGTCAACGCGCACCGCAGCCTGACCTACTCGGGCAACTGGCATGGAGTGCTCCAGACGTTCTACAGCACTGGCGCAGGCCCCGACGAATGGCTGACGGCAGCCTTCCACTCCAAGGGGAACGGCGGCCGGGTCCTCCACCTGAACGATACCAAACTGGATGCCATGCTGGATGCCCAGTCGGCGGAGCTGGACCACTGGGCGCGGGTAGCGAAGGTGTATGAGATCATCCGCTACATGGCTGTGCAGCGGTATGCCTCGTACGCGGCCGGAGCCTTCGTGTTCCCTTACGCAGCCCAGCCGTACATCAAGAACCACCAGTTCAGCCCCTTGCGGGCAGGCTTCGGCTGGGGCGTGGTGAGCTCCTGGGTTGACAGGGAGAACCTCAACGTGGGCTTTCAGCCGCTGTAGAGGTGAGAAGCAGCTTGTCATCCTAGAGCCATTCTCGGTGTGTCAAGGGGGGTGGCCGTCATCGAGCCGGCCACCCCCCTTTCCTTCCCCCTCCGCGGCACCCCCTTGACCCTCCAGGCGCTTCCAGCTACCGTTGGGGCACACTGCACAGATGGAGGTGGCACCATGGCCTACGAGAAGATCCTCTACGATGTGGACGCCAATGGCATTGCTCGCATCACCCTCAACGATGCCCAGCGCATGAACCCCCTGGGCTGGAAGATGCTGAAAGAGCTGGATACGGCCCTGAAGGCGGCAGAAGATGACGACAACGTCCGTGTGATTGTCATCAAGGGAGCGGGTCGCTGCTTCTCTACTGGCTATGACTTGGCCAGCGGGTTGGAGAACCAACAGGATATGCCGCGCTGGCGTAAGCAGTGGCCCCACAGCATCTGGAACAGCCGTGCGCACGTGCAGGGGCACATCGAGTACTGGTTCAATATCTGGAACCTGTGGAAGCCCGTCATTGCCCAGGTGCACGGGTTCTGCCTGGCTGGAGCCACCGAGTTGGCTAGCATCTGCGACTTGATGGTGGTCTCGGAGGACCTGCGCTTTGGCTACCCGCCTACCCGCTGGATGGCAACCGGGGACATGATTGGCATCTACTCCTGGCATGCGGGGCTGAAGGTGGCCAAGGAGATGTCCTTTGGGCGCATCCTCAGTGGCAAAGAGTGCCTCGAATACGGCTTCGCCAACCACTGTGTCCCAGCCGACAAGCTTGAGGAGGAGACTGCCAAGGTAGCCAACCGCATCGCCCACATTCACCCGGAGCTGCTGGCCAACTCCAAGCGGGTGGTGAACCGGACCTTTGAGATCCAGGGGTTCCGGGTATCCCTGGAGTCCAGCGGCGAGTTCGACACCCACAGCCACATGGGGCAGGACTACGGCTACCGCAAGCTGTCCAAGGAACTCGGCGTGCCGGCCGCGCTCAAGAAGCTCAATGAGCCCTGGGGTGGTGTGTAGCGGCCCGGGGTTGCTGCTGAGCCGAGATTAGCGTGGGTGGAGTGGCCCCGACTGGCCACTCCACCGTGTCCACGGGAGCGGTTGTCCACCGCCGGTGTGGTGATGGGCTGAGCGTGGTTGCTGTTTTCGTGTATGAGTAGCCGATTCATATCGAATTGCCGCAACACGCTACCATGGTAGACGAGGGCTCTCCTGGACGGCGCCGGAAGCCACCCCGCATCCCTCTGCAACAGGCGAAACCAGCAGACCGTGCTCCCTTGACGCCCTTGGACAGTTGTGGTCGAATCTATGGTAGTAGGGACTTGAACGCCCTCACAAAGTCCTCCCTTCGTACGCAAGGGTGGTCACCATGCGGTGGTCACCCTTGCGGCTTTTTGCCAGAGCGAACGTCTCGCCTGCTGGCCGCGGGGCTGATCTACAAGGTGCTCGCCTCCGGGTGGTAGCGGGTCCTGGTAAAGTCTTGTGGCACCATGATAAACTAGCCCTATCGCTCATCCAGGGCATTGGGAGCGGTCTGGTGGCTGGTGCATCTTGTGTACGGTCCGGCTAGTCTGACCGTAACATGGGAAGGGGAGACAGTGATGGAGTTGGCCCAGTTAGAGGCGTTCCTTGAGGGGGCCAGGCGGGGGAGCTTCCGCCGTGCCGCTCAGGCCCTCTTCCTCACTCAGCCTTCTCTCAGCGCCCGCATTCGGACGCTGGAGCAGGAGCTGGGACAGCCGCTGTTCCACCGCCTGGGGCGCGGCGTGCGCCTGACGGAAGCTGGCCGGGCGCTGCTGCCCTTCGTGGAGAGGGTGATGGAGACCCTCCAGCAGGGCAAGGAGTCGCTTCAGGCCCTCAACAGCGTCAGCGCGGGCAACCTGCACGTAGGCTCCGCCCGCGCCATTGGCACCTATGTGCTGCCGGGCATTCTGGAGCAGTTCCGCCAGCGGTACCCGGGCATCGAGGTCAGCATCCGCACGGGACGCTCCTCGGAAGTGCTCCAGATGGTGGCCGCGCAGGAGGTCCAGGTAGGGCTGGCGCGGGAGCTGCTCCATCCGGAGGTGGAAACAGTCCACCTGTACGATGAGGAGATCGTGCTGACCGTGCACCCGTCCCATCCCTTTGCCCAGCGTGGCGAGGTCAGCATCTACGATGTGGCTAAGGCACCCCTCATCCTGTACGACCG
This sequence comes from Chloroflexota bacterium, assembly GCA_016210325.1. Lineage (GTDB taxonomy): Bacteria > Chloroflexota > Dehalococcoidia > Lucifugimonadales > HRBIN23 > JACQUK01. Next base: position 848 of record JACQUK010000032.1, on the reverse strand, counting down.
TGAGTCCTCGTATTTCATCCTCATTGACCAGGTCTGCCGTGAAGCAGCCATCGTGCCCAACGTGCTGATGAACCTGGATAGCATCGAAGCTACCAAGCGCATGGTGGAGCGGAACCTTGGAGTGTCCTTCCTGCCCCTGAGCGCCATTCGCCGGGAGCTGGAGCTGGGAATGCTGGTCCGGGCCCACCTGAGCGGAGGCCATCGAGTTACCCTGCCCACCGCTGTCATGGTGCATAAGGCGCGCTTTTTCAGCCCTCCGGTGCTGGCCTTCTTGAAGGTGCTCCAAGACCTGAACGGGTCCCCTGCCCTCAACGCCCTGGCTGGCCTGGAAGAGCGACCCTCACGCCAGCCCCAGCCCTCTGTGATAGGGCGATAGCTATCGGGTAAGCTGCCCGCCGTGGGAGCAGGCCTCTCGGTTATCTGGTGTTGGATATGCCGTGTCATGCCGATAGCCTGGGTCCCAGGGGGAGATGCTTCACCGCGTTCAGCATGACAACCGAAGGACCATGACCTTACTCTGAGGGCCCGTCGTGAGGCAGGGCCTGGTGGCAATGTGTCTTGCCCGACGGCTCTTGCAGGCTAGTGTCCCGTCCCCTTAGTTCTTTACAAAAGTGGGTGGTCCCTCCCGGGAAAGCATGTCCTGTCTGGGGGCCGATACCTCACCCCCTGGCCCCTTCTCCTGCTGGAGAGGGGGAAAAGAGAAACCTGGGGGGCACCCCCAGACCCCTGGCAAAGAGGCTTCGCCCCTTGTATCTTGGACATGGTTATTGACAAGGTAGCAAGAGGGATCAAGGGGTGCGATAGGCCGTTCGCCCCTCGGTCTACAAGACCGCTGCAGAGCGTGGGTC
>JACQUK010000037.1 GCA_016210325.1 Chloroflexota bacterium | reverse complement strand
GTTGAGGTCGTGGCGGAAGGGGTACGGGTCCTGGAAGCCCTGGCCCGCAGCGCTGGCCACGCCTTCCACTTCTCCCGTGCCGACATCGGCGGCTGCGCCATTGACAAGTACGGGACGGCTCTGCCTCCCCAGGCCCTGGCCCTTGCCCAGCAGAGCGATGCCGTGCTCTTTGGCGCCGTGGGGGGGCCCAAGTGGGACGATCCCAAAGCGAAGGTGCGGCCGGAGGATGGTATCCTGGGCTTGCGCAAGGGCCTGGGACTCTTTGCCAACATCCGTCCTGTCCACGTCTATCCGGAGCTGGTATCGGCCAGCCCGGTCAAGCCCGCCCTCCTTCGGGGCGTGGACATGGTCATCATTCGGGAGCTCACAGGCGGTCTTTACTTCGGCAAGCCAAAGCGCCGCTGGCAGACCTCGCGAGGGCGCCGCGGTGTAGACACCATGGCCTACTCTGAATCCGAGGTGGTACGCATCCTCAAGGTGGGGTTCGAACTGGCCCGGGGGCGCCGCAAGAAGCTGACCTCCGTGGACAAGGCCAACGTGCTGGAGAGCTCCCGCCTGTGGCGCGAGATTGCCCTGGAGATGGCGCGGGACTACCCCGACGTGGCCCTGGAGCACATGCTGGTGGACACCGCCGCCATGCAGTTGGTCCGCAACCCAGCCCGCTTCGACGTCATCGTCAGCGAGAACACCTTTGGCGACATCCTCACCGACGAGGCGGCTGTGCTTGCCGGCAGCATGGGCATGCTCCCCTCGGCCAGCCTGGCCGGTGCCCCTGCCCCGGGCAAGCGGGCCTTTGGCCTCTACGAGCCCATCCACGGCTCAGCACCCGACATCGCTGGGAAGGGCATCGCCAACCCCCTGGCCACCATCCTCAGCGTCGCCATGATGGCGCGCTACTCTCTGGGGTTGGAGCGCGAGGCCCAGGCGGTTGAGGGGGCCGTTGTCCGGGTGATCACCGAAGGCTATCGCACAGCCGACATCGCCGCTGAGGGCGACCGCGTCCTGGGCACGGCCCAGATGGGCGACCTCGTGGCAGGGCTGGTCTAGCAGAACGCGGCCGAGTCCAACCTCCCGGCGTCCGGCCTAAGGGTAGATAAAGGTTGGGCAAGGAGCACGCAATGGCCCGCTGCCGCAGGAGCGAACAGCTTTGGCGCCTGAGATGGCTCGGGGGAGCGCTGGCGCTGGTGATGCTGGTGCTGTTGGCTGCGCCCCTGGGGCGTGAAGCTGCCAGCGCGGCGCCCGCCCAGGCTGCTTCCTTTTCCGTTGACATCCGGGACTACGCCTTCTCGCCTGACAGCCTGACCGTGAGCGTGGGAGATACGGTTACCTGGACCAACCGAGACGTCGACGTCCACACCAGCACCAGCGGCGCGCCGTTCAACCCAGACGGCCTCTGGGAGTCCGGCATCCTGAATACCGGGCAGTCTTACGCCCGCACCTTCGATGCTCCTGGCACCTTCCCCTACTTCTGCGCCGTCCACCCGTTCATGAAGGGCACCATGGTTGTCCAGGGGACAGCGCAGGCCACCGCCACGTCGGTTGCTCCCACCCCAATACCGACGGCAACCACCGCGCCTTCTCCAACACCGACGCCTACGGTGGCACCAATTCCTACTTCGGCCGCCACGGCCACTCCTTCTCCGACGCCCCAGCGAACGCCTTCGCCCGCACCCGGTGGCAGTCCATTGCCCACGTTCGCTCCCAATTTGCCCTCACCTACCCCGTCACTGACCGCTGTCCCGCAGCCGTCGCCGACTCCCGAGCGGGCCGGCGGGTGCGGCCGCGGGGCCGCTGGCAGCGACCTCCTGACGTTAATACCGGTGGTAGCTGTGCTGGCGCTCGCCTGGCGCAGAAGAAGACAGTGAGAGCCCGCGACCACCACTGTCCCAGGAGGATTCCCCAGTTTTCTCGTTCCATTTAGGCGTCATTTGTGATACGCTTAACCAAGGCGGGCTGATGGCCATTTCACGCCTGGAAGGGCTGCAAGCCTGCGGACAGTCTGGCCTCTTTCTTGGGCCACAACGGGTCAACGCTGCTGCCTGGCCTATGACTCTCCGGGCCAAAGTAGCTCTGCTCTGAAGTACGTGGTGGGGCCGTGTTCTGGTCCCGACCGAGGCTGGGGTCGGGACCGCGGCCGTTGGGGATGGTGGCGTAGACACTGCAAAGGTAATCTGTGAGCCGCCTGCTGGTAGCCCTAGCCCTTTCCGCTTCCGCTGTGCTGGCGTTGGTTGAAACCGTCTCGCTACCTGCCGGACGGGCTGAAGGGGCATCGCACCGCGAAGTGATCGTCACCATCGGCGACACCTACTTCACCCCCAACGTTGTGTCAATCAACAAGGGCGACATCGTCACCTGGGTCAACAAGAGTCGGATGACCCACATCGTCACCAGCGGCAGCCCTTCTGGCCCAGACAACCAATGGAAATCACCGGAGCTGGCGCCGGGCGGATCCTTCAGCTACACCTTTGTAGGCTCCGGCATCTTCAACTACTTCTGCTCCCTCTACCCCTGGATGAGGGGCACCATCGTGGTCTCGCCCACAACGCCTACCCCCACGCCCACTCCACTGCCGACTGCTACCCCAACGCCCACTGCAACACCATCCGTGACCTCTGTAGCGTCGCTGACGCCACCAACACCGACGCCCAGCCCGACACCAACCCTTACCCCAGCACCCACCGAGACGCCCTTGCCTACTCCTACGCCCACTGCCACAGAGGCCCCTACTTCAACGCCGTCCCCCACTGAGACGGCCACACCGACGCCAACGCGCACGCCGACCGCGACTGCAACCCCTCCGTCGGTGCTAACGCCCGCAGTGCGGAGACCGACCGCATTGCCCCCCGGGGCGAACAGGCCTCCGGTGCAGCCGGGAGGAGGGGGCGCCACCGGACGCACAAGCGGTGCCAGTTACGTGCTGATGGTGGTGGCAACGCTGGCCGTGGCGGCCGGCCTCCCCCTGCTGGTGTACATGACAACCCGGCGCAGAAGGTCGCGCTGACGCGGTGACCTCCTGGTGACTGCCCACAGCCGGCCTTGACGGCACCGGGCCCAGATGCTAGTCTCACGGGCACAGGCATTGACGGAGACGAGTAGGGCAGAGTCCGCCGCCCAGCGAGTCCGGTACAGTGGGAGCGGATGCGGCACGCCTGCCTGAACATCCCTCCTGAGCCGCCGCCCGAACGGTCGTGACTACCAGGTATCCCTGGTCCTCGGTTGCTGCACGGACCCAGTAGGCGTGGCCGGAGCGCTCCCCGTTAGCGGAGCAGGGCGTGTTGGCGCCCGACGAGCGCCCCGGCGTGCCGGGGATCGAGGGTGGTACCGCGGGGTCTCAGCCCCGTCCCTTGGGACGGGGCTTTGTTTTTGCAGTGGCCCTTTGCCACTATCAGGGATAGCCGATCGCAGGCGAAGGAGAGCGATGATAACGCAAAAGGGTACGCCGGTGCCCTCGGACCTTGCCAACGTGCTGGCTGCAAGCGCTGGAGCGCTCACAGCCTTTGAAGCGCTGCGTCCCTCGTGTCAGAAGCGCTACGTCGCCTGGATTGAGGAAGCCAAGAGACCCGAGACGCGAGAGCGGAGGATAAGAAGAACGGTTGAGATGGCGCTGGACTGGAAGCGGCGTCATGACAGCCGTCATTCGGCAGCTCGGGTTAAGTGATCCCAAGGGACAACTGAACGCGGTTGTCTGAGCCAGATTGGTCCAAGAGGAGCTAAGCTCCAGGAGGCGGCCATGTCCACAGTGCAACTGTATGACACCACGCTGCGGGACGGCACCCAGCAAGAGGGCATCTCCCTCTCGGTAGAGGACAAGCTCCTCATCACCCAGAAGCTGGACGAGTTGGGGGTGCACTTCGTCGAAGGGGGGTGGCCAGGCTCTAATCCCAAGGACGCGGAGTACTTCCAGCGCGTGAGGGGACTGGCCCTGCGCCAGGCGGCCATCGCCGCCTTCGGCAGCACCCGCCACGCCGGCTCAGTCGCGGAGCGCGACCCCAACATCCGTGCCCTGGTGGATGCCCAGACGCCGGTGGTGACCCTGGTGGGCAAAAGCTCTGCCTTCCAGGTGGCCCGGGTGCTAGAGACGACCCCCGAGGAGAACCTGGCCATGATCGCCGACTCGGTCAGGTACCTCAGGACCCTGGGCCGCCGCGTCTTTTTTGACGCGGAGCACTTCTTCGATGGCTTCAAGGCTGACCGGACTTATGCGCTGCGCTGCGTGCAGGCCGCCGCGGAGGCTGGGGCAGAGAACGTGGCCCTGTGCGACACCAACGGCGGGACGCTGCCCCATGAGGTGCACGACGTTGTGGCGGCAGTGAAGCGGGAGACCGCCGTGGCCCTGGGCATCCATGCCCACAACGACTGCGAGGTCGCGGTGGCCAACTCCCTGGCGGCGGTGCAGGCGGGAGCAGTGCAGGTCCAGGGGTGCGCCAACGGCTACGGCGAGCGCTGCGGCAACGCCAACCTCTTTTCGGTCATTGCCAACCTGAAGCTCAAAATGGGCGTCGAGGTGGTCAGCGATGCCCAGTTGCAGGCTCTCACCGAGACCTCCCGCTTCATCAGCGAGCTGGCCAATATGCCCCACGACAGCTATCAACCCTACGTGGGCGCCAGCGCCTTCGTGCACAAGGCTGGCCTCCATGCCTCGGCCGTGGCCAAGCTCGAGGAGAGCTACCAACATGTCCCACCCCAGCGGGTAGGCAACAACAAGCGCATCATCGTCTCGGAGCTGGCGGGCAGGGGCAACATCCAGTACAAGCTCCGGGAGGTGGGCATCCAGGTCGCCGCCGAGGAGGCGCGGCATATCCTGGAGCGGGTCAAAGAGCAGGAGGCGAGGGGTTTCCAGTACGAAGGGGCCGAGGCTTCCTTCGAGTTGTTGGTGCGGCGGGGGCTGCCGGGCTACCAGTCGCCCTTCGCCATGGTGGACTTCATGGTGATGGTGGAGAAGCACCGCCGCTTGTCCCAGGACGGCGACGAGTTCCTCTCAGAGGCGACGGTGAAGGTCCGGGTCAACGACCAACTGAAGCACACCGCCGCCGAGGGCAACGGCCCCGTTAACGCCCTGGACAACGCCGTCCGTAAGGCCCTATTAGAGTTCTACCCCAGCCTTCAGGCGGTCCGGCTAGTGGACTACAAGGTCCGCGTGGTGGACCAGGGCTCAGGGACTGGCGCCGTCGTGCGCGTCCTGGTCCAGTCCACCGATGGCCGAGAGGCCTGGCGAACGGTAGGCTGCTCTGCCAACATCATCGAAGCGAGCTGGCTGGCCCTTCAGGACAGTTTAGAGTGGTGGTTGCTACGCCAGGCCGCCCAGGGTCGCTAGGCGACGGGCGGCTGGCCCCCAGGACGAGGACGGCCTCTGAGGAGCAGGCCTGCGCCTGCCCGCCCCGTACCATCCCTTGGAGACGCTGGCGGAGCCGGTCGACCGCACCGGTTTCAGCCCCTACCGGCGGCATTGGCCGCGGCTCCGGCTGGATGCAAGGCCACCCTCCGTAAGGGCAAGGCTGCCAGACTGGACCCCAGGGTGCGGCGACGATGGCGAAGAGCTTGCCTCCCCTGGACACTGCCACCACCTTGGCGCCTACGCCGACGTCGGCCATGGTCGCCGGGCCGCCGCCCTTGAAGAAGCGGACCTCGTCGGTGATGCTCAGCGTGGTCTCGGCCGAGCCATCCTTCGGCTGGATGGTCAGCTCGCCCTTCTTGGCAGCCACCACCGTGCCGCCAACCAGGGAGTAGGTGACGGGCTGGCCTTCAGCCCCCTCCACCGTCACTTCGCCTTTGATGATACGCCCCAGCGACTCGGCTTGCATGAAGGGCAGCGGGAACGGTTGCATCTCTCCCTGCGGCGGGTGTTGGAAGGGTGCGACTTGTGCTGAGGGACGCTGGCCCACCGTGACCGTTAGCGCAAGCTCTTGGTCACCGCGCCGCACCTCAAGCGAGAGAGTGTCTCCCGCTGTGGAGCTCGCTACGATGTCCACAACCTGTGCAGGAACGCCCACTTGCTGGCCATTCACTGCGGCAATGATGTCCTTGGGCATCAGGCCGGCTTCTTCAGCCGGGCTACCGGAGGCTACCCCTATCACCAGTACACCGGCTCCTTCAAGGCCCAGGCGCCCGGCCAGGGCTGACGGCAGGGTCTCCAGGGATACACCAATCCAGGGCTGTGATGCACTCTGGGTTACAGGAGGTGAATCCGGAGTGGGGGTATCCAAAGCAGGATGGTTGGAGCGGCCCGCCAGCACTGCGGCGGTCGAGGCGGCCGCCACCACGAGAGCCAATGCAATGGCCAACAACACCTTGCGCATAGGAGCCTCCTGGGTACGGGCTGCGGCGCCGTGGGGGCTTGGGCCCGGGCAGCGGCGCTTCACCCAATAAAACGAGATGTCTCCCAGGAGGTTAGTGGCCAGGAGGGGCGTCAGGTCCCGACATGTCGGGATGGACGGTGTAAGGCACCTCGGTGATGGTCGCGTCCTGGATACGGAAGGCCCGGACCACTGGCCCCGCTGGGTCCTGGAGAGAGACCACCAGGTAGAAGGCGTCAGGCCAGGTGGCCAGGCGCACGTCGGTGGCCGAGGGGTAGGCCGGGCTGTGGGTATGGGAGTGGTAGAAAGCCAGGACCTCCCACCCGTGGGCCTCGGCGTCCTTCATGGCCTGGTACAG
>JACQUK010000031.1 GCA_016210325.1 Chloroflexota bacterium | reverse complement strand
GACGCCTACGGTGGGGCCGGGGCCGGCTCCGCCTGAGACCACCGCCTTGACCCCGGTCAGGGCGATGCCGGTCCTGGGGGCCAGCCCCAGCTCGCGCATCTTCTCGGCCACCAGCTTGCCCGTCTTGACCTCGCGGAAGCCCGGCTCCGGGTGGTCGAGGATGGTCTGGGCGATGCCGATAAGCTCCTGGCCGTGGCGGTCAATGACTTCTGCGGCACGCTGCTTCAGCTCCTGGCGCGACGGCATCGTGTCCTCCTTCGGCCTCGCATGACTGGCTGGGCAGTCTCGACTGAAGTCGGGATGGAGCGAGTATACTATCGCCGTGCGCATCCTGATAGCGCCCCAGGCCTTCAAGGGCAGCATGTCGGCGGCCCAGGCGGCCCGCGCTATGGAGCGGGGTGTGCGCCGCGTCTCGCCTGATGCGGAGTGCATCCTGCTCCCCGTGGCCGATGGCGGCGATGGCACCCTGGATGCCCTGGTAGAGTCCTCGGGGGGCAGCTACCGGGAGGCGCAGGTCACCAGCCCCCTGGGGAGGCCCCTTCGTGCCCGCTGGGGCGTCATGGGCGACGGCCGCACCGCGGTCATAGAGACGGCCCAGGCGTGCGGCCTGGTGCTGGTGCTCCCTGAGCAGCGCGCCCCTTACATCACCACAACCTTCGGGGCAGGGCAGCTCATCAAGGCTGCCCTGGACGCCGGCTATCGCCGCTTCATCCTGGGCATCGGGGGCAGCGCCACCAACGACGGTGGAGCGGGGCTGGCCCAGGCCCTGGGGGTGCGGCTCCTGGATGCCCAGGGGCGTGACCTGCGCCACGGCGGTGCCGCCCTGCTGCACCTGGCCCGTATCGAGATGGCCGGACTGGACCCCCGCGTGGCCCAAAGCGAGCTCATCGTGGCGGTGGACGTGACCAACCCCCTCTGCGGCCCAGAGGGGGCGGCAGCGGTCTACGGTCCCCAGAAGGGGGCCGCGCCGGAGATGGTGGCACTGCTGGACCAGGCCCTGGCGCACCTGGCCGACGTCATCGAGCGAGACCTGGGCATACACCTGCGGGACCTGCCAGGGGCGGGCGCCGCAGGCGGCATGGGCGCAGGGCTGGTCGCTTTCCTGGGGGCGCGGCTGGAGCCCGGTGCTGACCTGGTCTGCGATGCTTTGGGCCTGGATGAGAAGCTGGCTGGGATAGACCTGGTCCTGGTGGGAGAGGGCCGACTGGACGCCCAGACCGCCTATAACAAGGCCCCGGTGGCGGTGGCCCGGCGGGCCAGTGCCCGGGGGATTCCGGTCATTGCCCTCGCCGGCACCCTGGGGCCTGGCTGGCGCGAGGTGCTGCGCCACGGCGTCAGGGCTGCCCACGCCATAGCGCCAGGGGGGATGCCGTCGGAAGAGGCCATGCAGCGCAGCCACGAGTTGCTGGAGGCAGCCACTGAAGACGCGCTGCGTCGGGTAGTGCCTGGAAGGGGACCGTAGCTGGGCCTGCGCAGGAGCAACCCTTTTAGACTTCGCTACCAGGCTGGGAACACGACATCAGTCCGACAGCACTGTGCGAGTCAGCAATGGTGGGCCATTATGAGATAATGGCAAGGAAATTGCCATCGCCTCACAAAGAGGGAGGGGGCACCATGAAGAAAATACCGTGGCTGGCAGAGCTCCTCAATATCTTTCCCTTCCCCATGGGACTGGGCTACCTTTACCTGGGCAAGACCCGCAACTTCGGCGTGACCTTGCTCGTCGCAATCGCGGCCTTGGTGGGCCTGCTGTGGTCCTCTGTAGCATCGAGAAACTTCAAAAGTGACGTGTCCGCTCCGTTCGACATTAACGAGGCTGCCGTCATGCGCATGGCCGTGCTGGTGCTCGTGGTGCTGCCGCTCGCCGCGGGCACTGCCCTGCATGCCTACCGTCTGACAGGTGGCACAGCGAAGACGTTCTTGCCCCAGCATGGCAGGTTGCTCCTGGTTCTAATCCTGGTAAGCATTCCCCTAGCCCTAGGGGCCTTGCTGGTGGACCCTACAAGCATATGGCACCGTGGGGCCGTGCTGGTGCACGATGGCGGCTCCTGGTCATCGCGCAGGGTGGTGTCATCGCTGGTGCCAGCGACGGCCCTCGTCCTCGGCATCGGCTTCCTCATCGTGCTTGCAGGTGCTCTACTGGTTACTTGGAAAAGGGGCGGTTTAGGCTGCCTAGCCACGGGGTGGCGTTCCCTGTGGGCTGTCGCCGGGCTTGGAGCGGGGGGCCTGCTCATCCTCCGGGGCCTGGACTACGCCACGAGGTTCCACTCTGTGGAGCACGCTGGGAGCCTTGTGTACTTGGGCACGACCACCATCGCTGTGCTGGTCATGGGGTTCGTTGGCCCTATGGCAAACACGGCGATTATCAGGCGCTTGCGGCGGTCTCGGTAGAAACGAAGCATGCGCTCCTCTGAGGTTAGAATGGAAAAGGAGTTGTGGCGACGTTGGGGGTGGCGGGGCCTTGGACTGGCTGTGGTGTGGCCGCTTTTCTTTTTAGCGAGCGAGGTCGGTCTAGCACTTACCTTTCTGGGACTTCCTCTCTTGGTCTTCTGGACCAGGAACCGTAGGAACATATCGAGGAGGTGGTGGGGTGAGGTTGGGACCGGGTTGGCCACCCTGCTAGGGGGCATTCTCGGGGGGCTGGCGGGTGCTCAACTGGCTTTTGCTCTCCCTGGTAGCGGCGGCGATTTCGACCATGGGATTGTTTGGCTAGGGGTCTTGCAGGCGTTGTTGATAGTCAGTGGCGCGCTAGTAGGAAGTGTGGTAGCCGCAAACCTGACTGACCTCGTCTTTCGGAAGCGGCCATGGTTCCCGTCCAAGAGCAAGCCTCGCTGATGTCCGCACTCGTTACGGAGTGGCTGCGCCCGTTGTCCCCAGAATTGGCTGACCCTACGAATGCCTCTCAGGAGAGCGCTATGAAGTTGCTGGCAGTGGTGCCACTGAGGTCCGGGGGACGGATACGGTGGACTGCTCGCATCTTGGGCCTCCTACTTGCTCTTTTTGTCTCGTTCATGGTTATAGGTGAGGTAATGCCCGAGCCCAACTCTCGATCGGAACTGAAAGCCATCGGTGTCCGCATCATGTTTCTCTGGGTTGCCGTGAGTATGCTGGTTGCGTGGCGATGGGAGAAGCTAGGTGGCTGGTCATGCGCTATCGCGGGAGCCGCCCTTGGCATCTTCTACTTCACCATAGAGGATTACAGGCTGCTAGCAGCTTTCATGATAGGCCTACCGGCGGTGCTCGTTGGGGTCGCGTTCCTCGCTGCAGACCAAGGGGTGCGTATCGTCCGTCGGAAAGGTAAGGCATAACAGCGTTGGTGACGTATCAACGTCGTGCGTCACCAACGGGTGGCCGGCAGTTCCCTCAGCCCGAGCACTAAATCTGGCCGCAAGAAAGTCCACAACGGCCCTTGATCCAAGCCCCGAACCCTAGGGTCACCGCGGTAGGGCAAAGGTCTTCTCGAAAGTCCAAGTCCGAGTTTTACCTTTTGTCCGCGATGGTGGGCCGTCGCGGACTCGGACCCTCTTTCCCCAGGGAGGCCCGGCATCTGCCTCACGCTACCACACGGCGATGAGGTGGACCTCCCGCGGGCCGTGGGCGCCCACCACAATGGTCTGCTCGATGTCGCCGGTGCGGCTGGGGCCACTGATGAGGTTCAGGTAGCCCCGCGGGTCGGCGCCACTCAGGGACTCCGCCTTGCGCAGCGCCAGGAAGTCGTCCAGGGTCTCCACCACCTGCTCCGGCTCCACCACGGCCACGTGGACGGGCGGCGCCAGCGACGCCAGGCGGCTCACGCCCCTCCGCGGCAGCATCACAGCGGTGGCCGTCTCGGCGATCATGTAGTCAACCCCGGTGACGCCCAGCCCCGCCTGCCAGGTCGCCTGTCGCAGCTCCTCCCGGCTCGATGGTGCCCCCTCAATACCGGTGACCGTGGGCACCACCCGGATGCCACGCTGTCGCAGCGTGGAGTCTACCGCAACACGGCCGAAGACCGGGTGCTGGGTCACGACCACGGAGGTAGCGCCCAGCTTGGCCGCCAGGTCGGCCACCGCGCGGGCGGCGCCATCCGGGTTGCCGGCGCGCACCACGTGCCAGCTCATCTTGGCCGCCATCTCTTCCAGCTTCAGCAGAAGGGCCTCTCGGTTGGCGGCACAGCGCTGCCGCACCAGCTCAGCCTCCCGCTGCCAGTCCTTCAGCGCCGGCGGTGGGGGGATAGGAGTCGCAGGCAAGTCACCGCCATGCTCACGGGTAGGGTAGCGCAGCGACTGTCGGACCCTCTGAAGGAACTCCTCGCGTGACGACATCGGCCTATTCCTGTCTTGCTTCGCTGGCACTCAGGATGATTTGCGCGGCAGCCCACGCCAGCGCGCCCGGAACGGCCGCCAGGCCAGCAGCGGGAAGTCCCGCGAGCGCGTCCAGGCGTTCAAGGGCGGCGGCGCGCTGCGCACCTTCCCCCGGCGCGCCAGGGGCCGCAGCAGCACCCAGCCCAGCTTGCCCGCCAGGGAGAAGGCCCAGGGCCGGCCCACCGCCAGGGACCAGGCGCGCATCAGCCATCGCTCCCGGCGGTCGGCCTTCCGCTCCTCGGGCTGGCCCTCCGCCAGCCGGTGGCGCAGGGTCAGCAGCATGTGGGGGATGTTGATGCCCACCGGACAGACCTCGCGGCAAGCACCGCACAGGCTGGAGGCGTAGGGAAGGTCCTTGGCCCTTGGGAGGCCCACCAGCAGTGGCGTCACCACCGCGCCAATAGGCCCTGGGTACACCCAACCGTAGGCGTGCCCACCCACCTTCTGGTACACCGGGCAGGCGTTGAGGCACGCCCCGCAGCGGAGGCAGTACAGCGCCTCGCGCATCGCCGGGTCCGCCAGGATGCGGGAGCGGCCGTTGTCCAACACCACCAGGTGGAACTCCTCCGGGCCGTCCTCTTCATCGTCCCGCCGGGGGCCGGTGATGAAGGTAACGTAGCTGCTGATGCGTTGCCCCGTGGCCGACTTGGGCAGCAGGCGGAGGAAGACGCCTAGGTCCTCCAGGCGGGGTACCACCTTCTCCATGCCCATCAGGGCCAGGTGCACGCGCGGCGCCGAGGTGCACATGCGCCCGTTGCCCTCGTTGGTCACCAGCACCACGGTGCCAGTCTCCGCCACCGCCAGGTTGACGCCAGTGATCCCCATGTCTGCTCGGTAGAACTTCTCCCGGAGCGTCTGGCGGGCAACCCCCGCCAGCGCCGGGATCTCCGTCTGCCGAGGGGTGTGCAGCTTCTCCACGAAGAGGTCTGCCACCTGCTCCTTGGACTTGTGGATAGCCGGCGCGATGATGTGGTAGGGTGTCTCACCAGCAAGCTGGATGATGTACTCGCCCAGGTCCGTCTCCACCGGCTCGACCCCGCCCGCCTCCAGGGCGTGGTTGACCTCGATTTCCTCGCCCACCATGGACTTGCCCTTGATGACGGTGCGGACCCCGCGCCGGCGGGCCACGGAGAGGACGTAGTCGTTGGCCTCCTGAGCATCCTTGGCGAAGAAGACCACCCCACCGGCCCGCTCCACGCTGGCCGCCAGCGTCTCCAGGTAGTGGTCCAGGTGCTCCAGGGTGTGCCGCTTAATCTGACGGGCCTGCTCCCGGAGCTCTTCCCGTCGCTCATGCCCCACCTCCTCAATGGCGGCGGCGCGGTTCTCCCGGAAGTGGGCCAGGCGACGCAGGGACGTTTGAATGGAGGGGTCGGCCAGGGCCTGCCCCGCGCCCTGCTTGAACAGGTGCGTCTTGACGCCACTCACGATGCACCCTCCAGGCCGCCGGCCAGGAATTGGGCAATATGCATCGGCCGCGTCTTTGCCCCCTGGCGCGACAGGGCACCGCCAATGTGCATCAGACAACTGGAGTCGGTGGCCGTCACCACGTCGGCGTCGCTGGCCAGGATGTCCCTGACCTTGTCCTGGAGGATGGCAGTGGAGATGTCGCCGTACTTGACGGCGAAGGTCCCGCCAAATCCGCAGCAGACCTCGTGATGCTCGAACTCCACGAACTTGACTCCCTTCACAGCCTGGAGGAGCCTGCGCGGCCCGCCCGTGATGCCCAGCTCCCGCAGGGCATGGCAGGAATCGTGGTAGGTGACGGTGATGGGAGCGTTGTACCTGGCACCGACGTCCTCCACGCCCAGCACCTTGGTCAGGAACTCGGTGAACTCGTAGGTGCGGCCCGCTAAGACCTTGGCCTCCTCGGACAGGCGCGGGTCGTCCCGGAAGAGCTCAGGGTAGAAGGCCCGCACCATGCTGACGCAGGAGCCCGAAGGGGCCACGATGTACTGGCTCCCCTCAAAGGCACGGAGGAGGCGCCGCGCCGCAACCAGGGACATGGAGCGGTACCCGGAGTTGAAGGCGGGCTGCCCACAGCAGGTCTGACCCCCAGGGAAGTCCACCTCCACCCCCAGGTGCCGCAGCACGCGGACCGCGCTTTCGCCCACCTCAGGGAAGAGCTGGTCTACGACGCACGTGACAAACAGGGACACTCTGGACGGTGGCCTGGCTGTCATAGGCTCCCTCGCTACCATGTCCCGATACGCTAGCAGAGAGGGAGCAGCCCTGGCAAGAGGGGTAACCCCTCCACGTGGGCGGCCAGTAGGCACAGTGACAGCCATCGCCACTCCCAAACGGAGTGCCACGGCATCACGGCTGCCCATTACTGGGCACCTGCGGCAAGCCACCAGGGGATGGCTAACGGCCCTAGCCTTCTACTAGCTTGGCAAACTCCTCGGTGGGGACGGCAGGCATGGTCACGTAGCGGATGTGGCCCCGGGAGCCTTCCTGGGCCATGAAGCGCAGGGCGCTGCGCTCATCGGGGAACTCCAGCAGGACCAGGTAGTCGTAATGCCCCAGGAGAGCGTAGCTCCCCAGGAGCTTGCCGCCGGCCTGCTCCACCCGCTTCACCGCGCTCCGGTGCCTGGCCGAAAGGTTCTCCAGGTGACGAATCCCCTCATCCGTGGAGTTGCCCAGCGCCGCAAAAATGGGCACAGCACACCTCCTCATCCCGTCGCCACATAGCCATTATACACACCGGTGCTTCGGACATGGCGCATTTTGAGCCCCGCTCTGGCTGTTGTGGAAGACCGGGGTGCCGTGGGAGCGGGTTGGGTTGACGCCTAGCGACGAAGTTCTCTATAATTCGCGCTACTCGTAAGGGTCACATTGGCATCGCCGGCAGGCATCGGCAAGGCACACCTAACGAAAGGCGAAAAGGAGGCGAAGAGAAGCATGGGAATGGTAGGTCGCATGGTCCGGGCGGCCCAGTTGGATGTCAATCTCTACGAGGAAGTGGAGGCCGACAAGAGCGCCGTGAGACAGGCCGTCCTGGTGGTGGTCCTGGGGGCCCTGGCAACCGGCATCGGCAGCCTCACCGAGGGCGGATGGCTGGGCCTGGTCATCGGCGTGGCGGTAGGCCTCATCGGGTGGGCCGTGTGGGCCTGGCTGAACTATGTGTTGGGGACAACCCTCTTCAAGGAACCGCAGACGGAGGCCAACTGGGGGCAGTTGGCACGGACCATGGGGTTCGCCTACACGCCACGGTTGATCGCGCTGCTAGCCCTCGTCCCTGTGCCGGTTTTCCGCGGTCTTGTCCTTCTGGTAGCTGCCGTGTGGACCTGGATTGCTATGGTCATCGCTGTCCGCCAGGCCCTGGACTACAAGAGCACCCTGCGGGCCGTAGCGGTCACCCTGCTGGGGTTCATCGTGAACATCGCAGTCCTCATCGTGGTGAACGTGGTCCTCATCGAGCCCATACGCAACCTGGTCTCATAGCCACGTGGCGGGAGCGAAAGGGAGTCGAACCCTCCACCCCCCTTCTCAGGAGGGCCTGCGGATTTGAAGTCCGCGAGAGCCACCGGGCCCCATCCGCTCCCGCTGTATTGTAGCAGCCCAGCGCATGACCCACAGCTAGCACGAGGAGTTGCATTCACCGGAAGCCACCGGTAGGCACGAAAAGAGGGCGCCAGACCCTCCGCCAAGAACCAACAGGGGGTCCGGCGCCCTCTCGCTCCAACGATGTCACCCTGAGGCGACGGCTGGGGCCACTAGACCTTGGCCAGGACGGCCTCCAGGCGCCGCCTCAGCACGGCCTTGGGAACGGCTCCCACCACCTGGTCTACCGGCTTCCCGCCGCGGAAGACCAGCAGGGTGGGGATACTCCGAATCCCGAACTGGGTGGATATCTGAGGGTTGCTGTCCACATCCAGCTTGGCGAACTTGATCTTGCCGTCATACTCCTGGGACAGCTCCTCCACGATGGGTGCAATCATCTTGCACGGATAGCACCACTCCGCCCAGAAGTCCACCAGCACGGGCTTCTCTGCCTTCACGACTTCCTGCTCAAAGGTGCTATCAGTTACTGCTATCGGCTTGGTCATCAATCAACCTCCAGTGGTCCGTTTGAGCCTACGTTCGTTTAGATGCTGCCACGCCAAGGGAGATTCAGCTTTCCTCCAGTGTAAGCCTCCTCCGTGTCAGCGTCAAAGCTCAGATGGCTTCGCGTCCCAACTTGCCGGGGCTTCCAGCGGGCTTGGCAAGATGCCCCCACCAAGGGCCCTGTCCCCTTAGTTCTTTGCAAGAAGGGGCGCACCTTTCTGAGAACGCATGTCCTGGCTAGAGGCCAATACCTCACCCCCTGACCCCCTCTCCCGCTGGAGAGGGGAAAGAGAGAAACCTGTCCCGACGCGTCGGGAAGACCCCTGGCAGGGGCTCCGCCCCTGCACCCGGATTGCCTACGTCTTATGCAATGGAACACCCGACACCCTTCCGGGTCAGTGCACCTTCGCCATCGCCTCCTCCAGGGGCACGCACGGCAGCCCCAGGGACTCAGCGACAGCGGGATGGGTGACCATGCCGCAATAGGTGTTGACCCCCCTGGCCAGGGCGGGACTAGCCTTCGTGGCCCCGGCCACACCCAGCCTGGCCAGCAGGGCTACGTAGGGGTAGGTGACGTTGGTGAGGGCAAGGCTGGCAGTGTACGGCACCGCCGACGGGATGTTGTCCACACAGTAGTGGATGACGCCACTGACGGTGAAAATCGGATGGGTGTGGGTGGTGGGGCGCGTGGTCTCGATGCAGCCCCCCTGGTCCACGGCTACGTCTACCACCACGCTGCCACGGCGCATGGCCTCTACCATTGCCCGCGTGACCACCCGCGGGGCGCGGGCCCCGGTCACCAGCACCGCGCCAACCAGCACATCGGCATCGGCAACAGCGTCGCTGATAGCCCTGGTGGTAGCCGCGACGGTCAGCACACGGCCCGAGACGGACTCCTCCAACTCCCGCAGGCGCTCCACGTTGCGGTCAATGGCCAGCACCTCGGCCCCCATCCCAGCAGCGACGCGCACCGCGTTGCTGCCCACCGAACCCGCGCCGATGACGACCACCCTAGCAGGCCGCACCCCCGGCACCCCACCCATGAGCCGGCCGCTCCCACCGACAGGGCGCTGCAAATAGTGCGCTGCCGCCTGGGACGCCAACCGACCCGCGATCTGGCTCATCGGGGCCAACAAGGGCAGGTGGCCATCAGGGAGCTCCACAGTCTCGTACGCTATCCCGATGGCCCTGCTGCGAAGGACGGCCTCGGCCACGGGCCTGGTGGCCGCCAGATGCAGGTAGGTGAAGAGGACCTGCCCCTCCCGCAAGAGCTCGTACTCCTGGGGCTGCGGCTCCTTGACCTTGACCACCAGCTCCGCCTGCCCAAAGACCTCCTCGTGCCCACGGGTCAGCCGGGCCCCTGCGGCGGCGTAGTCCTTGTCAGTGAACCCCGAGCCCTCGCCTGCACCAGCCTCCACCAGGACAGTGTGCCCGTCGTGCACCAACATCTCCACTTTGTCAGGCGTGAGCGCCACCCGGTATTCCTGCTCCTTGGTTTCCCGAGGGAGACCAACCAACATTGCCTATCTCCTTACCAGTCCTCCACGAGGGTACCATGCCTGCATGCCGGCGCCAATGGAAACAACCCCTGGCCCACAAGGGCGTTGCCGCTTCCTTCTGCTGCCCTAGCCATTTCGGAAGATGCCAATAACCACCACTCCGCCGACCGTCAGGAGGGCCCCCGCGGCAGCCCTCCATGACAACCCCTCGCTGCGACGGAGGAAGAGGTACGCCAGCCCCATCGTCACCAGAGGGTTGATGGCTGAGATGGGTGACACGACGCTGACCGGTGCCTTGCTCATGGCCAGGTAGATGAAGACCACCCCCAGAGACGTGACCACGCCCGCCAGGGCCGCCCACCAGTAGGCCGAGGTGGGCGCCTGTCGCTCCCCTGGTAGGGTTACTAGCATCAGCGGAAGGAGTAGCCCCCCGCCGAAGAGCAGCGCGAAGGCGGCCCCAACCAGCGGGGGGCTGAACCCTGAGATGTGCTTGATAACCACCTGGGCAACCCCGTACACAACGGCTCCCAGAAGGCCGGCGCCATACCCAAGGTAGCGCGACGACCCCATCATCGCCGGCCGCCGCTCATGATGAGCGCCACCCCGCCAACAACGGCCAGCGTGCCCAGCAAGACGGGCACCGTGAGCTTCTCTCCCGCGAAGGCAATGGCAAACAGCAACGCGAACAGGGGATACGTACCTCCGAGCAGTGCACCACGGCTGACCCCTGCCAAGCGGATGCTAATGAAGTTGAGGTGGCGGGACAGGAAGAAGTTGAGGAACCCCGCCAGAAGGAACCACAGGAACGCACGGCCAGGAAGCTCCCACACGGCCCGCCAGTGGAAAATCAGTGCCAGGGTCATCACCACCAGGAAGCCCGACAGGACCGATACAGCAACACTGACGGTGGGCCGCAGCCGCTCTACCGCCTTGCGAGTCATGAGCGCGCCGCTGCCCCAGCAGACTGCGGCTAGGAGGGCCAGCAGGATTCCCACACCATCACCCTATCTGGTGTTGGCCAGTCGCGCCCTCCATTGCAGGAGCGAGAGGAAAACGTCGAGGCCGTCGGTGCCGCCCAGAAGGCTGTGGCAGCACCGTTCGGGGTGCGGCATCATCCCCAGCACGTTGCCTTGCCGGTTGATGATGCCAGCGATGTTGTTCAGGGCGCCGTTGGGGTTGGCCTCCACAGTGATGCGACCATCCGACTCGCAATAGCGGAACACCACACGCCCCTCTCGCTCCAGCTCTGCAAGGGCCTCCGGGTCCGCAAAGTAGCGCCCCTCGCCATGGGAGATGGGGACCCGCAGCACCTGGCCCTGCTGGCAGGCCGAGGTGAAGGGGGAGCTGGCATTTTCTACCCGTAGATGCGTCCATTGGCAGCGGAACTGGAGGTGCTCGTTGCGCAGCAAAGCGCCGGGCAGCAGCCCCGCCTCGCAAAGGACCTGGAACCCGTTGCAGATGCCCAGCACCAGCCCACCCTGCGCCGCGAACTCTTTCACGGCATCCATGACCGGCGAGAAGCGAGCAATGGCCCCCGCCCGGAGGTAGTCACCGTAGGAGAAGCCGCCCGGCAGCAGGATGCAGTCGAATCCGGAAAGGTCCGCCTCCATGTGCCAGACATAGCGGGCTTGCTGTCCCAGCACGTCCTGGACTGCAAACAGGCAATCGGCGTCGCTCCAAGTGCCTGGGAACACCACGATGCCGAAGCGTAGCCGCGCACGCTGCCCAGACGGGGCGCGTCCAACGGCAGACGCAGCCCGAATACCCGGGCCTGGCACCGCAGGGACCTTCCGCCTATTCAAGCTCACACCCATGCTCCCCAACAAAAAAGCCCTTAACGATCGCTGTTAAGGGCTGATGCCAGCGAACAGGCAACCTCAGCTCCGGGCCTGCGCTTCCAAAAGCTCGGTGACGACCATGTTGACCAGGGCACCATCCGCCTTGCCGCGGACCTGTGGCATCAACCGCCCCATCACTTTACCGCGGTCGGCGGGACCGCGAGCGCCGGCCTCCTGGATGGCCTGGCGGGCCAGGGCTGCGATCTCTTCGCGGCCCATTTGCGCCGGCAGGTACTCCAGGATGATGGCCAACTCCGCCTGCTCCTTCGTCGCCAGGTCTTCCCGCCGCCCTTTGCGGAACTCCTCAATGCTCTCGCGGCGCTGTTTGGCCTGCTTTTGCAGCACGGCCTGGACCTCGGCCGCTTCCAGGGGCTTGCCCTTGGAGATAGCTTCGTACTGAAGGGCACTTTGCACCAGGCGCAGCGTATCGCGTCGCAGGGTGTCCCCGCGGCGCATGGCTTCCCGCTGGTCTTGTTGGATCCGCTCCTGGAGAGTCATGGAAAGAAATCCCTGCTGCAGCCTAGGAGTTGCGCAGACTCTTGCGGCGCTTGGCAGCAGCCTTCTTCTTACGCCTCACGCTGGGAGGCTCGAAGTGCTCGCGGCGACGCGCCTCCGAGAGGATGCCGTCCTGCTGCACCCGCTTGTTGAACCGCTTCAGCAGGCTCTCGAAGCTCTCTCCCTCCAGCAAGTTCACCTGGCTCAAGCGGACTCACTCCTTTCAACAAGTCCATACCACCTGGCCCGCCGGCATTATAGTAGCGCAACGTTTTTTGTGTCAAGGTGAAGATTCACGTTATGTCTACTCTGGACAACTCGCCCCAAGGGGCCGCATACACTGGGCGGAGGCACGCGACGGCGCGTCCAGGTGTTCATGGCTCCAAAGGACGGGATGGGCTACTGTGGTGGGCGGCCACCATCAGGAGGTAGGCCACCCCCAACCCTACCAGGAAGCCCCAGAACGTGGAGTCTAGTCCTAGGATCGCTCCCGCCGTTACCAGCAGGACCAGGCCTTCTTGCTTCCCCTTGACATCCAGCGCCGCCGCGGCCAACTCCAGGGCAGCGAAGAGTAGCAGCACCCCCAGCACGCTGTGGGGATAGACCATCAGCACCGCCAGGGTGGCCCCTCCCGCCAGTAGTCCCAAGGCCATCTTCACCAAGCCCAGGAACACCACGCTCCTCCCCGTGCGGGCGCCAAAGAAGTGCTGCCCGGCCAAGCCTCCGGCGCCGTGGCACATGGGCATGGCACCGAACCAGCATCCTATCAGGTTCATAAGCCCTACACTCACAGCCACCTTCCGGGTGCTGGCACCCCTGGTGGGGAACAGGGCCCACGAAAGTGCACAGACGGCCACCACAGAGTTCAGCAGGGTTAACGGTAGTTGCGGCAGGGCGCCCTTGACCGCCCCGACAGCAAAATCACCAGCCCCCGGCAGGGTAAGGGCGGGCAGGCTCAGAGAGAAGTGCAGGGAGCGCCATACATGGGGCGCGGCGAAGGCGCTGGCGGCCAGCCCCAGCCCAAAGATGAGTGGAGCACTGGGCACTCGTCGGTTGCGAAACAGCAGCAGGCCCAGGAGGGCAGCGGCAAGCGCCATAATGACGCCGTTCACGCCCCAGAAGGTGCCACTTTCCCTGGCCATGGAAAGCCCCAGGACGGTAAGTTTCAGCCCCAGGCCAAGCTGGAGCCCCCGCACAACGCTCGTGGGAATCCAGCGGTTGAGGCGCTCCGAGAGGCCGGTAATGCCTACCAGGAAAACAACCGCGCTGACGATGATGCCGGCAGCATACACCTGGGAGGGCGCCAGCTTCTCCGTGATGGCCACCGTGGCAATGGCCTTCATGGGCTGCACCGGCATAGGGATGCCAAAGGTGAAGCCGGTGATGACGTTGAATAAGCCGGCGAAGAAGAGCACTGACGAAGCGCTGAGGCCGTTGACCACCACCATGGAGACAAACAGGGGGATGAAGGTGCCCAGGTCGCCCAGCGAGCCAGCCACTTCGTGCCGGCCGAGTCGGAGGGACCCCAGCCCTCGCCGCGCGGCCCGGAGGCCTCCCCCGGCGCTTACCATGCCCATCCGTCACCACTGCCGGCTCCGCATAACCCCACCCAAGATTAAGGCATGTGGGTATGGCCGTCTTTGGGCAAGGTGCACAAGGTTTTACGTCAATAGGTGTGATGGGCCTCAGGCGGCACTTGGTGTTATGATGGAATCCCTTGACGGACGCACGAGATGCCCTGCGACGCGAACTGGCACGGATGCGGGACAACACGCACCTGCGTGCCGCATGGCAGGAGGTAGTGGCGCCCCTCGCAGCCTACGACCTCGACCACGGCACCGATTTGCGCGCCACGCTGGAAGCTTACCTTCTCTCCGGCGGGTCAGTCACTGCCACAGCCGAGCACCTCTTCTTGCACCGCAACAGCGTCATGTACCGCTTGCAGCGCATCCGAGACATTGCCGGGC
Source organism: Chloroflexota bacterium (assembly GCA_016210325.1). GTDB lineage: Bacteria > Chloroflexota > Dehalococcoidia > Lucifugimonadales > HRBIN23 > JACQUK01. The sequence goes on along the minus strand of JACQUK010000031.1, from coordinate 10,977 downwards.
TCGACCCTCAAGAGCCCAAGACCCGCCTCCTGCTTACCCTGGCCCAGGGCCTGGTGACGGGTTGGGCCCTGGAGGGCTCCCCGGCCCGTGAGGAGGAGACATGAAGAGCAGCGCCCGCAACAAACTCCCTGGGGTCATCACCGAGGTGCGCATTGATGGGCTGATGGCCCAGGTGGGCATCCGTGTGGGGGACAACCACCTGGTAGCCATCGTCACCGCCGAGGCAGCCCAGGAGCTGAACCTGAAGGTGGGCGACAAGGTCAGCGCCATTGTGAAAGCGACCTCGGTCATGGTGGCCAAGGAGTGATGGGGAAGGGGGCAGCTTGGCAGACCTCAGCGCCGGGCCGTATAGTGGTGTGAGTGAGGGTGGCTCGGTGATGGAAACCTCGGTCCCTACCGAAATAAGGCCGGCGCAGCGACTCCAGCTTACCCTGGAGGACTTCGGGGCCCTGGGGGAGTGCCTTGCCCACTGCGGCGAGGTGCCGGTCTACGTGTTTGGCGGCATCCCTGGCGAGGAGGTGGTGGTCGAGGTGGTCCGGCGACGCCGCAGCTACGTCGCTGCCCGCGTGGTAGAGGTCATCAAACCGTCACCACACCGTGTGACCCCCCCATGCCCCTACTTCTGGCCCTGCACTGGCTGCCAGTGGCAACACATTGCCTATTCCTACCAACTGGAGATCAAGCAACGGGCCATTCAGAAGGCCCTCCAGGAGGTCCCGGATCTCAGCGACGTCGCTGTCAACCCAACTGTCCCCAGCCCGCAGCCGTTCCACTACCGCAACCACGCTCGCCTCACGGTGGGCCCCCAGGGCGCCGTGGGCTTCGTCAACCGTGTGACCAGGGAGTTCGTACGCATAGACCAGTGCCTCCTGATGCATTCCTGGATTAACGAGACCCTGATGAAGCTTCAGGGGCGCTGTGCCGAGACCACCCAGCTCTCGGTCCGCTACGGCGCCAACACCGGCGAGTGGCTGGTCCAGCCGCGTCTCAAGAACCTCCAGGTCGGCCTGGCATCCGGCCAGAAGCACTACAGTGAGTCCGTTCTGGGGAAACGCTTCCGCATCGGCTCTCCCTCCTTCTTCCAGGTGAACACTGAGGCTGCCGAGCGCATGGTCCAGCACATCGCCGAAAAGCTCCAACTTAGCGGGCGGGAGCTTCTGGTGGACGCCTACGCCGGGGTCGGCACCTTCGCCATCCTCCTCTCGCCGCGGGCCGGCCGGGTGGTGGCCATTGAGGAGTCAGCCTCCGCCGTAGAGGATGCCAGGTCCAATGCCACAGGGCTCTACAAAGTAGAGCTCTTGCAGGCCAAGACCGAGGAAGCCCTGGCCACCTTCCCGCGGCGTCCGGATGCCGTCATCCTGGACCCGCCACGGGCCGGTTGCCACCCCACCGCTCTGGAGGCCCTGGGCCGCCTGGCGCCCCTCCGGGTCGTGTACGTGTCCTGCGACCCAGAGGCCCTGGCCCGCGACCTGACGGTCCTGGTCCGCGGCCCCTTCCACATCGAGGAGGTCCAGCCCTTTGACCTGTTCCCCCAGACACACCATGTGGAATGCATCGTTACCCTTTCTCTGAAAGGGCCAACGCCACCCTCAGATACGCTGGTCCTGGCCTCCGCGTCGCCCCGGCGACAGGACTTGCTCCAGGCCCTGGGGGTACCCTTCAGGACGCTGCCCAGCGAGGGCCAGGAGGCCCCAAGGGAGGACGGAGAGACCCCAGAGGCATACGCCTCCCGTCTGGCCCTTCAGAAAGCCCAGCAGGTGGCAGCCCGTATTGGCCAGGGGCTGGTGCTGGGGGCAGATACCGTGGTGGTCCTGGATGACCAGGTGCTAGGCAAGCCACACTCCCCTCAAGAGGCGCAGGATATGCTCAAGGCATTGGCCGGACGCACCCACAGGGTCATCACCGCCGTGGCGGTGGGCAACGCTGCGACAGGGGGCTGGCGGATGGCCCACCAGGTCACGCAGGTGACGATGCGGCCCTACACTGTCCAGGAAATGGATGCCTACATTGGTGCTGGTGGGCCTTTCGACAAGGCGGGCGGATACGCGGTCCAAGACCCTGTGTTCCGGCCGGTGGAGCGCGTGGAGGGGTGCTACCTCAATGTGGTGGGCTTGCCCCTGTGCACAGTAGCCGACCTGATGCAGCAGTTCGGGTTACGGCCAAGGCCCCAGCCCGGCTGGGAGCCTCCTGGCAACTGTCCGGCGTGCCGGGCCATTGCGGCCTCGCCTGACCCAACGGCAGATGGGGGGGGACAATGAACTTCCTGGGTATTGGACCCCTGGAGCTGCTGATAGCCTTGGTCGTTGCCCTGCTGGTGCTGGGGCCAGAGCGAATGGTCAGCACGGCCAGGAAGGTTGGGAAGACCCTGGGCCAGGTCCGCAAGGCCACCCAGGACTTGCCCAGTCTCCTGGAGGACATAGTGGAAGGACCATCCCAGCCGCGGCCAGCGGCGCCATCTGGGACGCCTCCGCCGAAAAACAGCGCTCCTCGTGCCCAGCACCGGCCGCCGACAAGCGAAGCACCCAGAGAGGCGACTCCCGGGGCTATTCCTCCCTCCCAGGAGAAAGAGAGGGAGAGCTAGATGGCACAGGACCAGCGAGCTTCGCTGTGGGAGCACCTGGGAGAGCTACGCCGCCGGCTCTTCCACAGCGTGCTATTCCTTGTGGCCACCACCATAATCTCGTTAGTGTTCTACCGGCAGGAGATCCAAGTCCTCCTCTACCCTGCGCGGCACTTGTTGTCCCTGACCGGAAAACCCGTTTTTCTGGACGTCACCGAGCTGCTCGGCGTCATCATGAAGGTGTCATTGCTCTTCGGGTTCCTGGGGGCGCTGCCTTTCATCCTGTACCAGGTCGTGATGTTTGTGGCACCGGGGCTGACGACGGCTGAGCGCCGCTACGCTTTCAGTATCATCCCCTTCGCGGTGTTGATGTTCGCCGGTGGCGTAGCCTTCAGCTACTGGGTGCTGCTCCCTCCGGCGCTGCGCTTCTTGCTTACCTTTGGCAGCGAGCTGGCCACACCGATGATCCGCATAGGGACCTACATCAACCTGATCGTCACCCTGATGTTCTGGATGGGTGTCATCTTTGAAACGCCCCTCGTCATCTATGTGGTGGCCAGGCTGGGCATCGTGAGCCCGGAGGCGCTGGCCCGGGGCCGCCGCTTTGCGCTCGTCGGGGCCTTCCTCCTGGGTGCCGTCATCACTCCGACCTTTGACCCCATCAACCAGACGCTGGTGGCTGCGCCCCTCTTTGTCTTGTACGAGATGGGGATCTGGCTTGCCAAGCTGGCGGCGCGCCAGCGGCGGGTGGCCCGGCCCGCCGCCCAGGCCCGCCAAAGGGGCTAAGGCCCGAGCTCCGAAGCACCCTCAAGTTGCCGCCCTCAGGCTGCCTCCCGGCTTTGCACGTAGCCACCGACTTCAGCTTGCAGGCTCCTCGGGGATGAACAGCTCAGCCGAGCGAAGGTCAACAATGGCACCCTCGCCAAGGATCTGCTGCCCACCAGTAACCAGCACCGCGCCGGAGGGAAGCAGGGTCGCCACATGGACCATGCGGGGCGTCGTCAGTTGAGCGGTAGCGACGACCGTGTTGCTCGCCGGATCGTAGAACTCCGCCACATCTGACGCAGTGCCGTACGCTTTCCCAGAGGCAGGGGCGAGGATGCCGCCTGCGATGAGCACCAGGCCGCCGGGCAGCAGCGTCATGGTCGGGGCCATCCGAGGGGTCACTGCCACCCCCGGAGTGAACTGCCCCGTGGCGGGGTCGTACAGCTCTAGCATCCGGTCGCTGGTCTTCACCAGGACCTTGCCGTTGGGTAGGACAGGCCAGGGTGCCGCGGCGACATTGCCACAGAGTCCCCGAAAAAGGGGATTCCCAACTTCACGGAACTTGCCCGTTGCCGGCTGGTAGACCTCGGGGACCTCCACGCAGGTGCTGTATCCACCACCAAGTTGTCGCATGCCGCCCACCACCAGCACGTCACCGTTTGGCAGGAAGGTCGCAGTGTGGGCTTCGCGCGGCAGGACCATCTCCCCTGCTGCGGGCAAGAAGGACCCCTTAGCGGGGTCAAACACCAGTGCGGTGGACAGGGTCGCGGCACCTTGCTGGCAGCCCTGCCGCCCGCCGGTGATAAGCACTTTTCCGTCTTGCAGCAGTGTGGCTGTGTGGTTGGCACGTTGCTGGGGCAGCTTCTCCGCCACCGCGACGAAGGCACCTGCGGCTGGATCGAAGAGCTCTGCCCCCGAAGCCTGACAGCCTCCCAGCAGCAGCACCTTGCCGCCGGGTAGCAGCGTTGCGGTGTGGTGGACTCGCGGCTCGACGGCGGTGCTAGCGGCTTTGAAGGTGCCCTGAGCAGGGTCGTAGAGCTCGGCCGCCCGCTCGACGCCTAGGCCCCCCACCACCAGCACCCCACCGTCAGGCAGCACCGTGGCGGTGTGGCCAACGCGTCGGAAACCCATGTTGCCCGTGGCGGCCCAGACCGGAGGGACCAGCACCGCCACTTTGGCGGTCTGCTCGCTGCCCTGGTAGGTAGCCCGCACCAACACCTCATGTTGACCAGACGAAGTGCCGGCCGTGACCTTGCCAGTCTGGTCCACCTCAACCCCAGCGGACACCCCCCAAACGAATGCCAGGGCTGGAATGGGGTTGTCGTACTTGTCGTAGCCTGTCGCCTTCAGTTGGATTGTTTTCCCCTTGCCCACCACCGCGGGCGAGGGCTCCACAGCAATCTTGGCCAGCGGGTCCGGCTGGATGACCACCTCGACCGCCGCCGACTTGCTGGCGGTGCCTCTGGCTACGGTCACCTTGACCCCGTCAGTGAAGAGGCCGGCCTTGGCCCCGGCCGTGAAACGCCCGTCCTGGGTGATGTTGCCAGCGTCGCGGCCCGCCGACCAGGCTGTAACGGTCCCACTGACGGTGTTGTCAAACTCGTCCACGGCCCCCACAGCAAAGACCTGGGTGGCCCCGATGTTCAGCGTGACCTTTGCGGGTGCGACGATAAGCCTGGCGATGGGACCGGCCTCCACCACCACCGAGGCCGTTGCGCGGAACTCACCGCTTTCGCCTCGCAGCAAGGCCACGACGCCCCCTGGGTACATGCCCGCCTGGGTCCCTACGGTGAGTACGCCTCCCACGTCAACAGCGCCGACGCCTCCAGCGGCGCTCCAGGTTGGCGTGCTGGGCACCACGTTGCCAAAGGCGTCCAATGCCACGGCTGCGAACTGTCGAGTGCCCCGCACCGGCAGGGTCACCTCGGCCGGCTCGATACGCAGCGTCACCACCGGCCCCGGCGTAACCGATACCAGGCCCTCCAAGACCACCATATCGCTGCCACCTGCACCGGTGACAGTCAGGCGGACGGTGAAGGTACCGGCCTTGGTATAGGTATGGACAGGGGCGCTTTGGGTGCTGGTAGCGCCATCCCCAAAGTCCCACTGCCACGAGGAGACCGGGCCTGGAGAGGAGTTGGTGAAGGTCACGCCAAGGGGGGCCGCACCAGACCTCACGTTGGCTAAGAACGAGGCTGATGGCGGCAGCGGGGTAGCGGTCGGGCTTGGTGTCGGGGTGGGTGAAGGCGTGGGCGTCGGCGTTGGACTTGGAGACAACGGAGAGGGTGTTACTGTGGACCCAGTCGCGGCGGAAGTAGCGGTGGGGCTGGGTTCAGAAGACGGCTTCTCCTCAGCGCAGGCTACCAGGATGAGCAGCATGGTAGCCAGCGTGCCAGCAAGTACAGCGGCTCGCACATTGCCCTCCCCTACGACAAGGCGCTACCTCACCCAGAACACGGTGCCTTCAAGGATGAGGCGATACTATCCTGCCAGGCTCTCACCCGTCAACAGCGATGGCCGGATGGCCCCACGCGGTCTTCCCACACCGCTCTTTGCCTGGTACCATCATGACGCTCAAGGACAACCTGAAGGACTTCGGAAAGGGATACTGAGGTGCAAAAGGCGGTTGCCGCCACTCCCAACGTCATCGAGGTTGAAAACGTCACCTTTTCCTATGGGAAGCTGCGCGCACTCAGCGGCCTGACGTTGCACATCCCTGTCGGGGTCAGCTTCGGCCTCCTGGGCCCCAACGGCGCTGGCAAGACCACCCTCATTCGCCTCATGGTCGGCCTGCTGCGGCCCTCCTCCGGGTCGGTCCGCGTCCTGGGCGAGCAGCCATCGCGGGAGGTAGCCGCCCGCATCGGGTATATGCCACAGCTCAGCGCCCTGTACCCGGACCTCTCCGTGTGGGAGAACCTGGACTTCTTCGCCCGTATCTACGGCCTACCCGGAGCCACCCGGCGGCAGGCCATCGACCGGGTGCTGCGCCTGGTGGACCTGTGGAAACGTCGGGATGACGTCGTGGGGCACCTCAGCGGCGGGATGCGCCAGCGGCTCAGCCTCGCCTGCGCCCTGGTGCACCGGCCGCCACTCCTGGTGCTGGACGAACCCACCGTGGGGCTGGACCCAGAGCTGCGCGTCCACTTCTGGAGGTTCTTCCAGCAGCTCACCAAGGAGGGCACCTCTATCGTCATATCCAGCCACACCATGGACGACGCGGCCCACTGCGACCGACTGGCTTTTCTGCGCGAGGGCCAGGTCATTGCCGAAGGTCCGCCTCAAGCGCTGCGCGACGGCACTGGCGACCCCAAGGCCACCCTGGAGGAGGCCTTCCTCTATTTCGTGCGCAGGGGCACCGTCAATGTCGCGTGAGCGGGCCTACGCCATCGCCCTGCGCGTTGTGCGCCAGTTCCTCCACGACCGACGGACGCTGGCCCTCATGGCGGTTGCGCCGTTGCTGGTCATGTCCCTGGTGGGAGTCAGCATCCCGAAACCAGCGGTCGGCCCCCGGGCCCTGGACCTGGCTGCGCCGGCCCTGCTGCCCGCCATGGCCATGTTCTTCGGGTTCATTCTCACCGGCATCAGCTTCCTGCGGGAGCGAGTGCAGGGCACCTTCGAGCGCATGATGGCCTCGCCGGTCGCCCGTAGCGAGGTGGTGGCAGGCTACCTGACCGGGCTCCTCCTGTTTGCCCTGGCACAGGCCCTCATCATCCTGCTGTTCACCGTCTTTGCTTTCGACCTCCAGTACCGGGGCGCCCTGTGGCAGGTCTTCGTGGTCCAGGCGCTGGTGACCCTGGGGTCGGTCAACATGGGCATCTTCTTCTCCACCTTTGCGCGGACCGAGTTCCAGGTGGTGCAGTTCATCCCCGTGGTGATGGTGTCCCAGGTGCTGTTGTCAGGGGTGCTGTGGCCGGTCAGCGGGATGCCGGGGTACCTTCAGGGGCTGTCCCGGGCGCTGCCGCTGACCTACGCGGTGCGGGCGATGGAGGGCATCATGCTGGCTGGGAAAAACCTGGGAGGCGTGGGCACGGACCTGCTGGCCCTGGGCGTCTTCGCCGTGGCGATGGCGCTCTTCGCCACACTGGTACTAAGGCGAAGGATGGGGTAGGCGACCAACCCCCACGGCCCGGTGTCCTGGGATGCTTCACGCCCCCCCTACCCCAGCTTGAACAGCCGCGCCAGGTTCCCACCCAACACCAGCCCTCGGTCCGCGTCTGTCATGAACGGGGTATGCAGCCGGACCAAGTCCAGGTCCTGGCGGTAGGTGCAACTGCGCTGGGTCCACGGCATGTCGGAGCCCCAGACCAGCACGCCGGCCCCAAAGTGCTCGTAGACGGTCTGCATGACCTGCTGGTGCCGGCGGTACGGGTAGTCAGAATCGGTGCCCCAGACGGCGAAGTTCTCGTACGCCAGGACGTACCCCATCTCCAGATAGAAGCGGCCGGTCTTGAGGAGGGGGAAAAACTCCCTGGGGGTGTCCACGTGCTCGGGGTCCCTTGGGTGGCGGAGGTTGCCCCCGACGTGGGAGTCCACCACAGTGAGCTCTGGATACCGGCGCAGGACGTTCTCAAGACACTGAAGCTGGGCCAGGTAGTCCGCCCTGGAATTGAAGCCGGTGTTGATGTAGGCGGGGATGCCAAGGCGTAACACCTCCCGCCACAGCGGGTCCCGCCGCGGGTCGTCCAGCGGCTGCCGGGCGGCACGATGGCCCAGGAACAGGGCCCGGAACCCATGCTCTTCCACGGCCCGCGTCAACTTCCGCACCTCTCCCTTGAGGTGCTGGTCGTCCCTGGTGAGGTCGTACTCCAGGGCAACGGTCCCGATGAAGCGGCGAGGCCAGCGCCGAACGCAGTCAGCGAAGTAGGACTCCCGGCCCCGGTTGGTCTCAATGTACTCTGCCTGGATAATACCCACGTCCACGCCCACAGAGTCCATGTGGGCCAGCATCTGCTCCGGAGTGTGCTCCAGGTTAGCCATCACCACCGGCCCCCGCTGGAGCCAGCACTCCTCCCCGTGCTTGCGCCACTGGTAGCGGCCGTACTTGCCAACCCGGAAACCCACGTCCTCGTCAGGGCCCGGGATGTACTTGCGGTCGGTGTGGCTGGTGACCATCCGTCCCCAGAACTCGCCGACGGAGCGCTGGAGCTGGCGCAGGTAGGCCTGGGGGTCTGCATGGGTGGCGGGACTCGCCTGGTCGGGGAAGACGTGGACATGGTTATCAATAATCATGCCTGCCTCACCTCCTTGAAGGGAAAAAGCGTGTGCCCCCAGGGGGATTCGAACCCCCGATTTCGGCCTTGAAAGGGCCGCGTCCTGGGCCGCCTCTTTAGCGATAGGCTTCTCTTCGATGACGGACTGCGGTGATAGTTATCACCCGCTGCGACTCGTCCACAGTGAAAAGGATGCGGTAGTCACCAACCCGCAGTCAATAGCCAAGGCCACCTACCAGCTTCCTTGTGCCGGGAGCGAAGGGCTGCTCTGCTAGCTTGGCGATCCGCTGGTGGACCCGACGGAGGACATCCCGCGACAGCATGCGCAACTCTTTTTGGGCCGAGGCGCCGATTCTCAGGCTGTAGCTCAAAGCCTGCCTTCGGCCCGCAGCTCCTCCACAAAATCCTGGTAAGAGCGGGAGGGCTCCCTTCGGCGCTCCAACAAGAGAACAATATCGTGAGCGTCTTCCAGCACCTCTGGGTACTCACAAAGCCGCTCCAGGAGCTGCTTCCTCTCCTTCCTGGATAGCGAGGGAAGCACTTGGAGAATGCTGTTCAAGCCAAGTGTTTGCTGGGCCATACTGACCTCGCAGACTAAACGCTCAACGACACCAGATGGTGCCCCCAAGGGGATTCGAACCCCTGATCTCGGCCTTGAAAGGGCCGCGTCCTGGGCCGCTAGACGATGGGGGCACGAGATTCAGCCTGCCCCGGCCCGTGCCGCCGACCTCCTTGCCCACGCCTGCTGGAGGCTTTCCGAAAGGGCCCTGGCCGACGCAGCGGGGTCGGGCATACCCAGGATAGCAGTGATGACGGCTACGCCGCTAGCCCCTGCGGCGATGCAAGAGGCGGCGTTGTCCGCAGTAACGCCGCCAATGGCAAGGTAGGGGACGCGCACCTGCCGGCCCACCTCCTCCAGCAGCCCCGGCCCGCTGGCAGCGGCGTCAGGGTGCGTGGAGGTGGGGAAGATGGTGCCCACCACCAGGAAGTCGGCGCCCTCTCGCTCAGCCTGGACTGCGCCCGCCACGCTGTGCACCGAGCGGCCTACCAGCAGCCCGCGCCCTGCGACCTTGCGGACGGCCCCCACTGGCATGGACTCTTCGCCAAGCTGCACGCCGTCGGCGCCGCAGGCCAGGGCCACATCGGCCCGGTCGTTGACCACCAGCAGCGCCCGCCCGCGGGTGATCTGGCGCAGACGCTCGGCCAGCTTCAGAAGCTCGCCGGCGGGGAGGTCCTTCTCGCGGAGTTGGACCAGGTCTACGCCCCCGTCCAGGGCCTGCTCGGCCTGCTGCTCCAGGGGCACCTGGGTGCAGAGCTGGCGCTGGGTCACCAGGGCCAGGCACGGCAGGGGCAAGGCGAGCATCGGGGCCTCGCTAGACGGGCTTGCGGCCGGCGGGCTGTGGTACCCCCTCCGTGGGGCTGCTTGCCGCGGCGTAGGCCCGCCTGGGGATGCGGCCGGCCAGGTAGGCCTTGCGGCCGGCCTCGACTCCCAGCTTGAACCCTTCCGCCATCAGCGCGGGGTCCTTTGCCTGGGCGATGGCGGTGTTCACCAGCACCGCGTCGGCGCCCAGCTCCATCGCCATCGAGGCGTCAGAAGGGGCACCGAGGCCGGCGTCCACCACCACCGGCACGGTGGCGTTCTCGATGATGATCTGGACCTCTTCCCTGGTGAGGATGCCCTGGCCAGAGCCGATGGGCGACCCCAAAGGCATCACCGTGGCGCACCCGGCCTCCTGAAGGCGTCGCGCCAGGACCGGGTCGGCGTGGATGTAGGGGAGCACCACGAAGCCGTCAGCGATGAGCTTCTGGGCGGCCTCCAGGGTGCCGATGGGGTCAGGCAGCAGGTACTTGGGGTCCGGAATCACCTCCAGCTTCACCCAGTTGGAGCCGGTGACCTCGCGGCCCAGGCGAGCGATGAACAGCGCCTCGTCCACCGTCCTGCACCCGGCCGTGTTGGGCAGGACCGTGTACTTGCTCCAGTCCAGGTAGTCCAGGAGGGTCTTCTGGTCCGGCTTCGACAGGTCCAGGCGCCGGATGGCGACGGTGACAATCTCGGCACCCGACGCGTCGATAGCGGCGACCATCTCCTCCATGGTGCGGTACTTGCCCGTGCCCACCAGCAGGCGGGAGCGGACCTTCTTGCCGCCGATGACCAGCTCGTCTGCCATGCCCCCCTCCTCCAACAAGCGCATCTTTGATGACCACCTGCCGTCCAGCCCCGCTCATGGTTCGATCCCGACAAGTCCCGAAAGTCGGGATTCACTACGAGCCGAGCTGCAACCCAACCGCTCACCCTTCGACAAGCTCAGGGTGAGCGGGGCTAGCCTGGAAAAGCCGCGACGCTCCCCAAAAAAAGACACCGCTGGAGGGTGCCAGCGGTGCTTGCTGTCCCATTGTCCCGGGTGAGCCTGCAAGTCCCTGCGCTGGCATTACCCAGATCAG
>JACQUK010000036.1 GCA_016210325.1 Chloroflexota bacterium | reverse complement strand
CTATTGGGCTATCCCAAGGTACGGAACTACGACGGCTCCTGGACCGAGTGGGGCAGCGTCGTGGGCGCGCCCATCGAGCGGGCGGCAGCAGCGGCGGTCTCCATAGCGAAAGTGGCCTGATTCCCTGGCAAGGGTAGGTGAGGCGGCTGGCGGAGCGCCGCACTCCTAGATAGAGTGAGGCCCACGAGGGTGCAGAGCCGTGTGCTGGTGCCCCCTCGTGGGCCTTGTGGTAGGATAGGCCGGAATGCCCGGACCTCTCGCGAACCGGTTGGCTCTGTTGACATGCTGCCATTTCTTTCGCTTGTGGTGAGTCCCGACTTGTCGGGATCGGACCATGATGCTTCGACAAGTCCGACTTTGTCGCGACTCTCGACGGAGTCGGAGCTCAGCATGAACTGAATTCAAACCCGCTCACCCTGAGCCTGTCGAAGGGCGAGCGGACGATGTCAACAGAGCCAGAACCGGTTGGCATTCCTACGCTGTTCCGGCGCCTGCCGAAGAGCCAGCAGGGTAACAAGAGGTCCTGGGTAAGCCGTATGTCTGGGAGGCTACTCTGGATGGCAACCGGACGTGCTGATCCCCTGGCCAGGAAGGCCTACGCCGACTCCCTGGTGCAGCGCACCGCCGAGGAGCTGGGCCGCCTGGTCGCCGAGCTGGCCACTACCCTGGACTCATTCCCGTCCTTTGCCCGGCTTTCCACCGTTCAAGCCCTGGAGGTGGAGCTCGTGGGCCTACAGGACAAGGAGCGGGGTTGTGTGGTGGTCTGCCCTGACGGCCTGCTCTACGAGCTCACGATCCAGATGATCCCGGCAGCGCCGGACATCGGGGGGGTTGACCAGGTGGAAGAGTTCAAGGAGCTGGAGCTCTCCGCCGCTGACTACATCCCCTACGCCTATGCTGCCGTGAAGGCCCTGGCTGACCTGCACCTGGAGCGAGAGAAGCGGGGCCTCACCAGGTAGGTGCGCGACTTCATCCCTGGTCCGCCAGTAGCCGATAGCCAAAGCGGGCCAGCCCCGGGACATTCCGTGCCAGCCGCCACCAGGCTGGGGACTTGGCGACGTACAGGAGCCTCGCCAGGTGGCGCACCCGCTCGGCTGCCGTTTGGTAGCAGGGACGCCCGTGGCCTGGCAGGCCGTGCTGGAAGTCAAGCTCGGCGAGTCGCCAGAGGGAGGCCCGGTAGGTCCGGAGGTTCATCCCCGGCAGAGGCGAAGGACGGCTAAAGAACTCTCCGTCACTTAGCAGCGTGTCGCCGGTGAAGAGAAGGCCTCTGCTGGGCGCCAGGAAACACAGGCTCCCCACCGTGTGGCCAGGGGTGTGGAGGACCCGCAGTCCCCCCAGCGCTGCGAGCTCCTGGCCCTCGTGCAGTAGGCCGTCCACCCTGGGGCTGCGGAAGCTGGGGAACCACGACCAGTGCAGTCTTCGATGCCCTTTGCGGTTGATGGGGGCGTCTCCCGGGTGGCAGAGGACGCGTGCCCCCGTCTCCTGCTGGAGGTCGGCGGCGCCGCCGTAGTGGTCGGGGTGCCCGTGGGTCAGCAAGATGGTGGTTACTTCCTCTGGCTGGCGGCCCAGGGCGCGCACGTACTCCAGGATGGTCTTGCCGCTGCCGCCGAGGCCGCTGTCCACCAAGGTAATGGACTCTTCCTCGATGAGATACACGTTGCCACCGCGCACCCGAGGCACCTGATAGACACCCCTGGCTACCTCCATACCACCCTTCCAAACACAAATTGCCCCCCTTGTTCGTCGGGTGGGCAACTACCATTGTGGAATTGCCGGCGGCTGCCCGCAATACCTCGCATATTGAGGATGCGGATTGGTAGTGGTGGATGCGGGCTGTCCGGCGTGTGAGGGAAGGTCTCGGATGTTTCGGTAGCGCTGCGCCGGCCCAGGACCGGTCCTGCTACTCCTCCAGCACCAGGTCGCCGCTGCGGCCGCCGCTCTTGCGGACCAGCCGCACGTCGCTGATGCGCATGGTCCGGTCCACCGCCTTGGCCATGTCGTAGAGGGCCAGGGCGGCACCCATCACTGCCGTCAGGGCTTCCATCTCCACGCCGGTGCGCCACACGGCGCTGGCCGTGGCGGTGATGTGGACGGCACTGGCTTCATCGTCTAGCTCCAGATCCACCGTCACCTGGTCCAGGGGGATGGGGTGGCAGAGGGGGATGAGGTGCGGCGTCTGCTTGGCGGCCATGACTCCGGCCAGCCGCGCCACTGCCACGGCGTCCCCCTTCTCCAAGCCCCCTTTCGCGATGAGCGAGAGGGTCTCAGGCCGCATGGTGATGGAACCCTTGGCGATGGCCACACGGTGGGTCATGGGCTTCTCCCCCACGTCCACCATGCGGGCGCGGCCCTGCTGGTCCAGGTGGCTCAGGGCAGGTTGGGGTGGCGGCGCTTCACCTTGCGGCGCCACTGCCGCGGATGGAGGAGAAAGGCCTTTGCGGCCGGCGGCCTCCCACTCGGCCAGGGCGTTGGCCTCTTCGTTGCCCGGGTGGCCGGTGTGGCCCTCCACCCATTGCCAGCGGACCTTGCGGGAGGCTGTGAGAGCGTCCAGGTTGGCCCACAGGTCCAGGTTGGCCTTGCGGCGGTACCGTCCCTGCATGGTCTTGACCAGGTACTCGCTGTCGCTGACCACTGTGGCAGCGGCGCCTTCTGGCAGGGCCTCCAGGGCACGGATGGCAGCGGTCAGCTCCATGCGGTTGTTGGTGGTGTCGCGTTCGTTGCCGGAGAGGCGACGGCGCTCGCTGTCCTGGGCGATGACCACAGCCCAGCCGCCGGTCCTGGTATCCCAGTTGAAGGCGCCGTCGGTGTAGACCATGAGCTCAGCCACGTGCCCTACCCGCCGATCTGGTACATCTCAATCTTTCTGGCCCCTGCTGCTGCCTGCATTGCTCTCAGCTCCGAGTAGCGATCGCTGCGCGCTCGCCATGTGCCTACGATGAGTGACGCTAGCTGCTCGTCGCTGGCGCCCGCCCGGAGCGGGCCGCGGAGGTCGTGCCCCTGGAAAGCGAACAGACACGTGTACAGCTTCCCCTCGGTGGACAGCCGCGCCCGGGTGCAGTCGCCGCAGAAGGGAGCGCTCACCGCGGTGATGATCCCGACCTCCCCGCTGCCGTCCTTGTAGCGGTAGCGGTTTGCCACCTCGCCCGGATAGGCAGGCGCTATGGGTTCGAGTGGCATGACGGCGCTGATGCGCCCGATAACATCCTGCCCTGGCACTACCTGCTCAGGCCGCCAGCCATTCCGGGTCCCCGCGTCCATGTACTCGATGAAGCGCACCACAATGCCCGTGCCCTTGAAGTGGCGCGCCAGGTCCACGACCGTGTGGTCGTTGACCCCACGGACCACTACAGCATTGACCTTGATGGGGGCCAGGCCTACTTCCTGGGCCTTCTGGATACCCTGGAGCACCCGCTCCGTGGTAAAGCCGCGCCCGTTCATCTGCCCGAAGATGGTGTTGTCCAGACTATCCAGGCTGACCGTCACCCGCTTGAGTCCTGCCTCCTTGAGGGCCTGGGCCTGCTGGGCCAGCAGGAACCCGTTGGTGGTCAAGGCCAGGTCTTCTACCCCGGGGATACCCGCCAGCATGGCTACCAGCTTCTCCAGGTCCCGGCGGACCAGGGGCTCGCCGCCGGTCAGGCGTATCTTGGTGGTGCCCAGGCGGGCAAAGATGTGGGCCAGCCGGGCGATCTCCTCGAAGGTCAGGACCTCTTCCTTGGGAAGGAACTCGTAGCGGTCCCCGTAGACCTCGGCCGGCATGCAATAGAAGCAGCGGAAGTTGCAGCGGTCGGTGACCGAGACCCGCAGGTCTCTCAGAAGCCTGCCCAGAGTATCCTGCACCATGGTGTGCTTGCTCCCTCATCCACCGGCGCCCTGACGGTCGAAGCTAAGGGGCCTACTGCGGGTCTAACTCCGCCGCCAGGCCCAGCAGCAGCTTCGAGGCGGCGGCAGCGGCCCGGCCGCGGTGGCTGATGGCGTTCTTCTCGGCCAGCGAGAGTTCGGCCATGGTCCGGCCCTGTTGAGGCAGATAGAACACCGGGTCGTAGCCGAATCCACCATTCCCCCGTGGCCCCTCAGTGATTGTACCAGACACCTCCCCTTTAGCGAAGAGCGTGTGGCCGTCTGGTGAAGCGATGGCGATGATGCTGCGGAAGCGGGCGGTGCGCTGCGCGGGCAGCACGCCCTCAAGTCGCTTCAGCAGGTAGCGGATGCGGTCAGCGTCGGAGGCACCATCGCCAGCGTACCGCTTCGAATGGGCGCCGGGCTCGCCTCCCAGGGCGTCCACCTCCAGCCCGGAGTCATCGGCCAGGGCCCACAGCCCGCTGAGGCGCGCGTAGGTCTGGGCCTTCAGGGCGGCGTTTTCCTCCAGGGTGGCGCCCTTCTCTTCCACCTCCTCCCGGACCCCGACCTGGTCCAGGGTGACCAACTCCACAGGGGCCTCGCCCAATAGCCCTCTGAGCTCCCGGTCCTTGGCGGGGTTACGTGTCGCAAGGAGGACGCGTGGCTGGCTCACGCTGGGGCCTCCTGGTGGCCTCGGCCTCTGCTGGGCACGTAGCCCTTCAGAGGAAGGGCGGAGCCAGTCCGGCATGTCATGACCGCTGCCCTCCACGCTGTTTCGTCAGCCACTCTCCCTCAGCAGGGATGGTTGGGTCAGTGGGCCGCAGCATGTAGTACTCGATGGAGGGGAGGTGCAGGTCGAAGATGCGGCGCAGCTCACGGATAGGCTCCGGGTGCTCGTCTACCCGCAGGTCAACCCGCGAGAAGACCTCGTGGTCGTATACCAGCAGGCCCGCCGAGCGCTGGCCACCCGGCTGCCCACCGGCGTCCCGTCCCGCCTCGATGCTGCGCAGCAAGCGCTGCTCCAGGTCCTCCGCCTGCGATGCTTCGAAGGCGTGCGCCATGGCCTCCACCACGTGGCCTCCCACCAGGGCATTGCCCATAGCCACGAAGTCCTGCTTGACGACGTGTCCGGCCCAGCCCAGGTTCTTGGCCCCGGTGTGGGCGGCGCTGCGGCCGTCCCGGTCCACTACTGCCAGTTGGCGGTACTCGATGTGGGGGTCGCTGGCGGCCAGCTCCTGGAGCACCTTGGGGGCCGAGTACCCCATGCGAAGGAGGTGCAGGCCCAGGATGCCCAGGCGGGGGTCGGTGCTAGCCTGGCTTGCCACGGCTCCCACATTGGGTGCTACGTGGACGCAGCGGGAAGCCACAGCCACTGCCCTGGTGGCTATGGCGATGCCCAGCCTGCCGGTGCGGGGGCAGCGTGCGCTGATAGAAAAGGTGTGGAAGGCTGGCCCCAGCTCGAACATGGTGGTGCCCCCTGCGCGGCAGTCCTGGTGGGCCTGCATGAGTGCGCTCTTGGCATTATGGCGGACACGTTGGCAGCCTGTCCAGCACGACCAGAGACCCAGGGGACAGCGGGCTGCGCTTGATGGCGTGGGTGGTCTTGGACCCTGTTCGGTGCCAGGCCGGCGGAAATAGATTGCCTTGACCCCTATCCCTCCGTCACCTATCATAGTGCGGCGTATGGAGAAGAGGCCAGCACAGTCACCTTTACGCGCTGCCAAAGGCAGTGAAAGCGCTTCGGAAGCCGTTGCGCCGCTTGTCCCACGCCAGTCCCGCTGGCTTGCCCCATTTGAGTCCCTCCAGGTCAGCAGCTATCGTATCTACTGGTCCAGCATGTTCCTCTCCTTCGCTCTCTTCCAGATGCAGATGATGGCCCGAAGCTGGTTCATGTACGATCTGACCCACAAGGGCGTGCTGCTGGGGCTGCTCAACCTGGCCTCGGCCGTTCCTATGCTGACCCTCTCCCTGTTCGGGGGGGCCTTGGCCGACCGTATCCCCAAGCGGACGCTGCTGCTGAGCACGCAGCTTGGCATGGCGGTGACCAGCCTGGGGCTAGCCATCATCATCGGGGCCGGCGTCATCGAGTGGTGGCATCTCGTATTGTTTGGGTTGGTGCAGGGGGCCCTGACCGCCTTCATGATGCCCGCCCGCCAGTCCATCATTCCGGAGCTGGTGGAGCGTCGGCTTTTGTTCAATGCCGTCTCCCTCAGCTCGGCGGAGATGAGTGCCAATCGGGTCATCGCTCCGGCGCTGGCGGGTATTCTCATCGCCACTCTAGGCGTGTCCATGGTCTTCTTCACCATGGCTGCGCTATCGGCCGCGGCCTTCGTCATCATGCTGTTCCTCCCCCCTACGCCGCCCGCCCCACGGGCTGCCACCTCAATGCTGAAGGACATGGCCGAGGTCCAGGGGTACATCTGGCGCCACAAAGTCATCCTCAGCCTCCTCACGGTCAGCTTCGTCTCGGTGGTCTTTGGCATGCCGCTACAGTACCTCATGCCTATTTTCACTGAGGATGTTCTCAGGGTGGGGCCCCGAGAGCTGGGGTGGATCCTGAGCCTCATGGGAGCAGGTTCTCTGGTTGGCTCGCTGGCAGCGGCCGCGTTGGGCGATTTCAAGAAAAAGGGACTCCTGCTGGTGGTCCTTACCGTGGTCATGGGAATAAGTACCGTAGTGTTCACTATGACTCGCTCAGTGCCTCTAGCTCTCGCTGTCATTGTCCCGGTCGGGCTAGGGCAGTCAGGGCGAATGACTATTAACAACACGCTTCTCCAGATGCATACAGACAAGCATGTGTTGGGGCGTGTCATGGCGGTCAACATGATGCAAGTTGGCCTCCAGCCCCTGGGCACCGTGCCTCTGGGGTTGGCCGCCGACTGGGTGGGAGCGCCCTGGGCCATGGGGGTGGCTGGAGGTGTTGTCCTGGTGTTTGGCCTCTATCTCATGGCTTTCCGACGCGACCTCCGGGAGTTGCCGTAAAAGCCCCTCTAGCGTTTGACCTCACCCCTCGTGTAGGCTTCAGGTGATGGAGCACCCGCAGGCGCCCCGGCCCTCTCCGCCTACCAGTGTCCAGGGCTCCGACCAGGGAGTCGCTGCGGAGCTGGTGGGTCGGGGATTCGCACCAGCGATGCCTGACCACCCACTGGCCTGCCTCAGCGGACGACGCTGGGGCCGCCATCGCCTGGAGGTCTTGCTGGGTCCCCAGAACCGCGTGGGCGCCCACTATTTCCAGCTATGGGGCCGTGCCTCCCAGACCTCCAGGCACCTGCTGACGGGGTTGCACCACTGGGGGCCTCACCCCGCCATGAACTGGATCGAAGTCATGGCGTTGGGGGCATATCCGCAAGAGTGGAGCAGTAGGGGAATCGTGGGGGAGAGAGCGCTGGCCCGGCTGTTCTCCTTGCTCCGGGACGCTACCCCGCCCGGCGGCCACCTGATGGTGGAGTACGAGTCCCCAAGCATGGCAGAGACACTGCACGCCCTGGTAGGCGGGGTGCCACCGGTGCTGACGCCCTTGGGCCACGCCATGTTCTTGGCCGGGTTCGGGTGGGGCCTGCGGGACTGGTACATCGCCGAAGGGTGGAGCGAGGGGCCACGCAAGCTCCAAGGCTTCCACGCGCTGGACGCCGAGCACCTGCGCCGCAGCGTGGCCCACCTAGCCCAAGAACTGGCGACCTTTGCCACGTCAACCGCAGGCCAGCGCTACCTGAAGGAGGCCCGCTCCGCGCGCCGGCGGCTCAGGGAGGTGGTGGCGAGGCTGCTGGAGGTAGAGCCGGCTGTGGACGGAGAACTCAAGCTCTTCCTGAGGACCTGATCAAGGTCTAGAGGCGGCGAATGGCCGCCAGGATGGCGGCCCCGTCCGGCCACCGCCCGCTCTGGACGTAGACCAGTTTCCCTGAGCCGTCGAACACCCCCAGGGCAGGCACCAGCCCAACGTCCATTCGCCTCATCATGTCGCGTCCTACCTGCTCCCGGACGTTAAGCCGCAGCACCCTGGCTTGCCCTCGCAGCTCCCGCTCCAGCCCGTCGACGACGGGCCTGGCCGACAGGCACAGCGCTCAGAGGTCGGAGTAGACCTCCACCAGCACCGGGGAGCCGCTGTGCAGGGCAGCCTCTACCTGCTGCGGGGTGGCCACCGTGCTGGGGCCACTGCGCATGGCGGCCTGCCAGGCCACCAACCCGACTATGGCCAGCGCCACCACGCCGATGCGCACCGCCATCACGGGCACTCGCCAGGCGATGAATGCCGCTACCAGCAGGACCACGGCGACGGCCAGGAAATATGAGTGTTGGTTCAAGGACTCCTGCAATGACATCTTCTTCCCAAGCCTGAGCTATCCCAGAAGTTGCGCTCAAGGCCATTGTAAGCTTCGCGTTGACCCGCTGAAAGCCATGCGGTACAATCCGCTAGCTTGAGCAGGGGAGGGCAGAGGCCACGGTGCCCAAGCGGGAGGCTGGTGCCAGGCGCCCGCTGCCGCAAGCCAAGGAGCCTATGGGGCCCGACGCGCTGCGCGATGTGCGGATAGTGGACTTGTCGTGGATCGTCGCTGGTCCCACGTGCACCCGTGTGCTGGCCGACTTTGGCGCTCAGGTTATCAAGGTTGAGTACGAGGGTGCCCCTGACTATATCCGGGGCTCGCCTCCCTTTGTCGAGGACCAGCCCGGGGTCAACCGCAGTGGCTTCTTCAACAACCTGAACCGCAACAAGCTGGGCATCACCCTGAACGTCCGCCATCCGCGGGGCATGGAGTTGCTGCGCGAGCTCATCGCTATCTCCGATGTGGTGGTGGAGAACTTCTCGTCTCGAGTCATGGAGGAGCGCTGGGGGCTGGGCTACGAGGAGCAACGCAAGCTCAGGCCCGACATCATCTACTGTGCCCTCTCCGGCTTCGGCCACAGCGGCCGCCACCGCGACTACACGACGTGGGGGCCCACGGCCCAGGCCCATTCGGGTGTCACCTTCATGTCGGGCCTTCCGGACCACGAACCGGCCGGCTGGGGCTTCTCGTACATGGACCACACTGCTGGCTACCAGGCGGCCATCGCAATCCTCATGGCCCTGCACCACCGCCAGCGCACGGGCCAGGGCCAGTGGATTGACCTGTCGCAGGTCGAAGGGGGTGTGGCCATCACTGGCACGGCCATCCTGGACTACGCGGTCAATGGCCGTCCCTACCGCCGCGTGGGAGACCGCGCCGATCACCCCCAGGTAGCACCGCACAACGCCTACCGCTGCCTGGGGCAGGTCATCGTGGGTGAAGGGCAGCACGACGGGCGCTGGTGTGTGATTGCGTGCTTCAACGAGGAGCAGTGGTGTGCCCTGTGCCGGGTCATTGGGGAGCCGCATCTAGCAACGGACCCCCGTTTCGCGACCAACGCCGATCGTTTGCGGCACCAGGACGAGCTGGATGTTCTCATTGAGGGCTGGACGCGGACCCTCCCTCCACGGGAGGTGATGGAGCGTTGCCAGCAGGCCGGTGTGCCGTCAGGGATGGTGCAGAACGCCCGGGACAAGGTGGGGGATGACCCCCAGCTCCGTGCCAGGGGCTTCTTCCCGGAGGTGGACCACCCCGAGATTGGCCGCTTCAAGTACGAAGGGGTCCCGGCCAAGCTCTCGGTGACTCCGGGGAAAGTCCTTCGTTCTTCCCCGGTGCTGGGCCAGCACAACGAGTACATCTATCGCGAGGTCCTGGGCTTCGGAGCTGAGGAGCTGGAACAGATGATGGTGGAAGGAGTAATCTAGCTCTCAGCCCCGCCGGAAGCCGGTAGCCTGCTGCGGCAAGGTGAGAGCATTACCCACAGTGCCCTTGCTCTAACCACCCCCTCTGGACTACCATGCGGGCTATACCCTTACCAGCACCTGTCTGTGGAAGGGGAGCCGTGTCGTTGAACAAGGCCAGCCGGAGGCGGGCCCTGGAGGCAGAGCAGCCCGCGGGGCGGAGGCTCCCCCTCCAGACCTTCACTTCTCTAAAGTACCGTGACTTCCGCCTCCTTTGGATTGGCTCCTTCTTCACCAGCACCGGCCAGTGGATGCAACAGGTCACCCTGGGTTGGCTGGTGTGGGAGCTCTCGCACTCGCCGCTGATGGTGGGCCTGGTCTCCAGCTCCCGATGGCTGCCGTTCCTGGTTGTTGCCCCCCTGGGAGGGGTAGCTGCGGACCGCTTCGACCGAAGAATAGTGCTCATGGTCATGTCCTTCGTGATGGCCCTCTCGGCGCTGTCCTTTGCTGTCATTGTGTTGCTGGGCATCGCCACGGTGTGGCACGCCCTGGCCTACAGCATCCTGATGGGCACCGTGTGGGCGTTGGCCTCCCCCCTCAGGCAGGCCCTGGTGGCCAACACGGTGCCACAAAGCGACCTGATGAACGGCATTGCCCTCCAGACTGCCGCCTTCAACATCACCCGCATCGCCGGCCCGGCCGTCGGCGGGTTCCTCATCGTCTTCTTTGGGACCGCAACGAACTTCTACATCCAAAGCGCCGCCTATGTCGCTGCGATACTGCTGGTCTTCCCCATGCGGCTACCCTTCCGCGAGGCACCCGCGCCGCGCGCGCCGGCGCTGGCCAGCCTCAAGGAGGGCGCGGTGTTTGTCTTGAAGGACAAGGCCCTGCTGTCGCTTATCTCCATGGCCTTCATTCCATCCTTCTTTGTGCTGCCCCTGACCCAACTCATGCCCGTTTTTGCGGCCTCCGTGTTTCATGGCGGCTCTGACAAGCTAGGCATCCTGCTGGCGGCCTTCGGCGTTGGCGGCCTGGTCGGGACGATGACCGTCGCATCCATTGGTAACGTACGGAACAAGGGCGCACTGGCCCTGGCTTCCCTCGTGGGCACCACCGCCGGCCTCATCGTCTTTGCCCAGTCGCGCTGGTTCCTTGTTTCGCTGGGGGTCCTGGCGTTGCTGGGCGCCCTCCAGATGACCTTCCGTATGGCCAACAACACCCTGGTCCAGTCCCGTATCCCCGATGCCCTTCGTGGCCGGGTGATGAGCATCTACATGATGGAACATGGCTTCACCCCAGCGGGTAGCCTGGTCATGGGAGGCCTGACGGAGTCCCTCGGTGCTGCTTTGGCGGTGACGATATTGGGAGGACTCGGGTTGTTGGTAGCAGTGGCTCTGAACCTCCGGCTGCCTTCGGTCCGGCGGCTGAGCTAGACGGGCCGGCCTGTCCATGGTTCCCACCTGCCCGGTCGTCTGGTACCATCGTTACGGTGTCGAGGTCGCTCGAATAACCGGCGGGAGGTCCTTGTGTCTGCCCTGGAAGACCTGGCCGTGCTGGACCTGACCGATGAGAAAGGGCAGCTTATGGGCAAGCTGCTGGCTGACATGGGGGCCTACGTGGTCAAAGTGGAGCCCCCTGGTGGCGACCCGGCGCGGCGCACAGGCCCCTTCGCTGGTGATGGAGAGGGGCGAGAGAGGTCCCTCTACTGGTGGCAGTTCAACACCTCCAAGCGCTCTGTGACCCTGGACATAACAAGGCAAGAGGGACAGAAGCTCCTCCAACGCCTGGCCAATAGGGCAGACATCCTGCTGGAGTCCTTCCAGCCGGGCTATCTGGACTCCCTGGGGTTGGGCTACGAAGCCCTGTCGGCGCTGAACCCGCGGCTGGTCTACACCTCCCTCACCGGCTTCGGGCAGACGGGCCCCTACCGCGATTTCCTCACCTCCGACGTTGTGGCCCTGGCGATGGGAGGGACTATGGCCTCCTGCGGCTACGATGATGTGACGGATGCGCCTCCTATTGCCCCCCGGGGGTACCACGGCTACTCCATCGGTTGCCACTGGGGGCTCATCGGGACCCTGGTGGCGCTGCACCACCGTGACCAGACGGGACGTGGGCAGCGAGTGGACGCTTCGGTCCACGAGGCGGTAAGCTGCACCACCGAAGCCGCCATGCCCTGGTACTTCTACCAGCGCAAGGTCCCCATGCGCCAGACGGGGCGCCACCACGCCGTCCGCCCTACGCCCAAGAACCAGCTTCCAGCAGCCGATGGCAAGTTCATCATGGCTTGGGCGGTGCCCCGGACCCCGCGTCACTGGGAATCGCTGATAGGGTGGCTAGCCCAGCACGGCGAAGAGCGGGAGCTAGTGGAAAACCCTCACATCCGGGAGGTCTTTCTGAGCGCTGAGCGTGGCGCCCCGGAGGAGGTCCACCGTGTCTGGGCCGCCATCGCTCGCATGATCGCCAAGCTGCCGTCGGATGAAGTGTTCCACGAGGCCCAGAAACGGGGGTACCCGTGGGGCATCGTCCGCCCGCCAGAGGAGGTCCTGGCCGACCCGCACTTTCAGGAACGGGGCTTCTTCGTGCCGGTGGAGCACCCAGAGGACGGGAGAGCATACCTCTACCCGCGTGCCCCCTACGTGTTCAGCCAGACACCCTGGCGCATCCGACGGCGGGCGCCCCACGTTGGCGAGGACAACCGAGAGGTGTACATTGAGTGGCTGGGCCTGGCGCCGGAGGAGCTAGAGGCGCTGAGGTCGCAGGGCGTAGTCTGAAGCTACAGAGCGGGGTCCCGGCTAGCTCAGAACAGGGGAGTTGTGCAATACCACCGCCGCCGGGCTAGGGCCCGGGCAGGACAGCCGACCACAGTGCGAAAGCGCAGGACACCTCCTACCCTTGGCATGAAGGCATCCGAGTTCCTGGAGCTGGTACCCGAGCGTGTTCGTGGGAAGCTGCCTTCTGTCCTTCGGGACTTTGCGTTCAAGCACCCCTACGCCAGCCTGGTGAAGCTGTACTACGGTGATGACTCCTTGGTGCACTACGAAGCTTGGCTACAACGGCGCACAGGGCGCGTGGAGATCGGCCTGCACTTTGAGGGAGAGCCTCAGGCGAACGCCGCCGCGCTGGGGCAGTTGGCGCCCTTTGCTTTGCAGGTACAGGAGGCCCTTGGCCCATCGGTGGAGGCGGAGCAGTGGACTGCCCGCTGGACCCGGGTCCATGAAACCCTGCCCTATGAGATGCTGGACGAAGCGTTCCTGGAGGTGGTCAGCGGCCGCCTGGCTTCTTTCATATCCGTTCTGGAGCCGCTACGACGGCAGCACCCTGTTGTCTAACACCCGCGAAACGCCGAGCTGCAAAGGATGCCAGCCCATGAACAGCCTCCGCCGCACCCTAGTGCATTTGCCCGTAGCAGTCCTTGTCGCCGTCGTTGTTAGTTGTGCGGCGCCAAGTCTACCCACACCTGTACCGGTTGAGCCAACAGGAACAGCGCTGCCGGCTGGGCCGGGTGCCCAGCTTTCGCCGGTCCCCACGTCTGGTACGGGACCGGCCCCTGGGCCGACTGCTGCTTTTCATGTAGACGCAGAACGCGGTGCTGCACCCTTGGTAGTCCGCTTCGTAAACACTTCCTCGAATGCCTCAGAGTTCGCGTGGGATTTCGGGGACGGCACCACGAGTACGGAGGCGGCTCCGCAGCACTCTTACACCAAATCAGGCCGCTATACAGTGCGGCTAGAGGCGAGATTGTCTGTTGGCGGGGTACAGCGGTCAGATGCTCTTGTGAAAGAGAGCTTGATTGAAGTCCAGCCAGGCCCGCTTGCCTCGCTAGCACTGAAGCCGGCTCGGGTGCAGGTGGAGCCACAGCAGGAGGTACGCCTAGAGGTTGTTGCGCTCGACGCCTATGACAACCCCATAGCTGGGCTAGTCATGAGCTGGGACTCAACGACCGATGCCGGACAGGTGGACCCTTCAGGTAGGCTCAGAGCAGGAACAAAAGTTGGGGGCTACCCCCAAGGCGTGGTGTTGCAAGGCAGCTACGGCGGTGTTACCAAGCAAGTGTCAGCCGATATTGTTATCGTGCCCGGCCCCGTGACAGCGGCAGCCCTGAGGCTGAGCTCCGCCACGCTGTTTACCGGTGACAGTGTCTCGGTAGCCGTGGAGGCAGTGGACCGTTTTGGAAACCCGGTTACGCCTACAGCCACTCAATGGAAGAGCAGCGCCGGGGCAATACAGGGTGGGGCAACAACGGCGACCTACCGCGCAGGGCGCGAAGCTGGGGCTGTGACTGTTTCTGCTGAAGTTTCAGACGGCCGTGGCATCGCACAGCAGACTGCTCTGTTGCAGGTGTCGCAAGGCTACTGCGAGACGCAGCGGGCCAAGGCAACCTGGGATGCTCAGTGGTGGGCCTTGAACGGGGACGGCAGCCTTGGCGCTTTCCTGGGCAACTCGAGGACCGAGCAGATCTCAGCGGACTGGCAAACAGGGGCGGTCTTCGCTGGTAGGGCAGACCTCGTCCGTCTCAAGGCAACGACCTCCATTGTAGTTCGGCGCCAGGGGCCTGTGCTTTTCACCATTGGCGGCGATGATGGGTACCGGCTGGCGTTGAACGATGAAGAGGTCCTATCGGACTGGTCAGGCAACTCGTATCGAGAATCAAGCAAACTGGTGGACTTGGAACCCGGGGTCTACCGCCTGGATGTTGACTACCAGGAGGTGACAGAGACCGCCCGCCTGCTGGTGGCGTTCGATGCCGACGTCTCCGAGTGGGATGAAATCGCCAGGTGCTTCGGTGGCTACGTCCAGCCTCCTGGCAAGCGCTTCGTCTTGTATCGAGCAGATGGGCCTGTAGACCAGGTGGCGAACCGCTTTGGAGTGAGCACTACAAGCATCGTCCGCTCGACCACCGCGGATGGTCAGGTACTGATGATACCTGGCAAGACCAGGAGCCCGAGAAAAGTCATTGTGTTGCAAGGGCTTGATAGCTCCGCGTCGTGCGGCAACCGGGACTACGGCCAGGACAACCTGGCGACTCGGATGACGACAATCACCTACGCGCTCCAGGCCAACGCGTGGGAGAAAACGGGAGACGTCAGCTTTCTTGACGGACGCGACGTCCTTGGGTTCAGCTACGCAGATACCTATGAAGACTGCGCAAGTGGAGCCACTTACCATGCAAGCAATTTGCCCCAGGCCGCGGCTTACTACGCCAGGTACCAGAAGGCCGATACCTGTGTGGGCGTTGAGAAGGCTGCGGAGCGGCTAGCGCTGCTGGTGGACCGGATTCTCCAGTCCGATCCCGATACCGCGTTTGATTTCGTTGGGCACAGCATGGGTGGGATGGTGGCGGCCTACATGGTTGCTACAGCTTCACCAGAGGTTAGGGACAAGCACATACGCTCTGTAGTGACCCTGGACTCACCGTTGCTGGGAGAGACAATGAAATCTCCTTTCAGCTCGTGTGCGTTCAATAGCGCTGCATGGTTGGACATCGAGGGTTCCACGGCAGTGGTCCCCACCATTGCCTCTATTCGTGATCAGACCATCCTGGCCAAGTTCTCCGCGATCAATTCCAGCCCCATCGGTGATGTGGTCCCTGGCACTCCGGCGCAACAGCAAGTGGCCGTGGACTGTTCAAGCGGAACGGCGTCAGCCCTTGGAGCCTACGGGGGTATTCTTGGGGCTGCGATTTGTCCCTGGTGCGAGCTTCCAGGGTCGATCCTGGGTGAAGTTTACCTGGGCGAGTACGGGGTAGGCCACACTTGCGTCTGGGTCGACTCTACGGCCCTGACATCACTCGCCGACTTCCTGAACCGAGGGCAGTGAAGCCTCCAGGGCGGAGACGCGCTATACTCCGGTGTGAGGTCCCTGACTTCCTTGACGCTAGCTTGCCGCCGTGCTGTAATGGTGCGAGCCGCCGGACAGGAGACGCGGTCGTTGGGTATAGCCTCTTCGGTCCTGGCCCTGGTGGGCAATACTCCCCTGGTGCAGCTCCGCAAGCTGGTGCAGCCCGGCTGGGCCACGGTGCTGGCCAAGTTGGAGGGCCATAACCCCAGCGGCAGCGTCAAGGACCGCGCGGTGTTGGCCATCCTGGAGGAAGCCGAGGCGGAGGGACGCATCCGGGCCGGTGATACCGTCATCGAGGCCAGCGCCGGCAACACTGCGCTGTCGCTGGCCCTTGTTGGCGTTGCCAAGGGCTACCGGGTCGTCATTGCCATGCCCGAGACCGCGCCTATGGAGCGCCGGCGTCTGCTGGCCCGGTTTGGCGTGGAGATCCGCCTCACCGCAGCCCAGGAGGGGATGCCTGGCGCCCAGCAGGTGGCACAGGACCTGGCCCAGCGGCACGGTTACCTGCTGCTGGACGCCTTCAAGAACCCTGCCAGCGTCAAGGCCCACCGTGAGTCCACGGCGGGCGAAATCCTGGAGGCTACCGAGGGCCAGGTGGATGCCTTTGTGGCTGGCGTTGGCACCGGGGCAACTATCAGTGGGGTTGGGGCAGCCCTGAAAGAGCGGCGCCGTGACACCCTGGTCGTGGCTGTGGAGCCGGCCCGTTCGCCTTTGCTGAGCAAGGGCTGGGCTGGCGAGCACGGCATCCCTGGCCTGGGGGCTGACTTCGTACCCCCAATCTTGGACCGCGCGGTGGTGGACGAGATGGCCACGGTCAGCGATGATGATGCGCTGCGTACTATGGGGCGGCTGGCGCGAGAGGAGGGACTCCTGGTGGGAATCTCCTCCGGGGCCAACGTGTTCGTCGCCCTGAAGGTGGCGCAGCGCCTGGGTGATGGAAAGCAGGTGGTCACCGTGCTCCCCGACACCGGCGAGCGGTACCTGGCATTCCCTTTGTAGCTGAGGAGGTCCGCTGGGCGCGCTTCTGCTAGAAAGCCGTTTTTGGTGCGCCACGTGGTGCACAGGGGCCTCTGTTTGCCCCTGCAAGAGCGCCGGGGGGACCGGGACCTGCGTAGTGTGCTGTCAGGAATGCGTTTCCCACATCAGCGGTAGTGTTTCAGGTCAGAGAGGAATCCGATGAACTGGCTAGACTTTGTGCTCCTGGGGACCCTGGTGGCGCTGGGGGCGCTGGGCCTGCGGATGGGCTGGCAGCTAGGGCTTATCCGTGGCGTTCTGATGTTGGTTGGTGTTGCCGTGGGTATTTTCCTGGCAGGGCGGTTCAGCACCCTGGTGCGGGACCAGCTCACCTTCATCAGCAACCACAATATGGCCACGGTTATCTCCTTCGTCATCGTCATCGTTGCGGCCGTGGCTGTGACCTGGGTGCTGGCCAGCCTCCTGCGCGCCATTGCTCAAGCGATGCTCATGGGTTGGCTGGACAGCCTGGCCGGGGCGCTCCTGGGCCTGGCCTCGGCGGCGGCCGTGTTTACAGCGGGTGTCATCTTGCTTGCCGCCAACCCGGTGGGAGGTCTGGAGCGGCCCCTGGACGATTCGGAGGTGGCTGCCTTCGTGGTCACTCGTGTACCCCTGGTGCTGAGGCTGCTGCCAGAGGACTTTCGCGAGGCGCTGGCCCATTTCTCCCCCGTGAAGGAGCCCAAGATTACTGTGGCCAGGCTAGAGGTTGACCAGGTCACAGCGCAGCGAGCGATGGTCTCGGCCAGGGTTCAAGTGGAGAACCCTAACTCGTTTGGCGGTACCCTGAACCATGGCGAGTACACCATCTGGTTCTATAGCCAGGGCCAGTGGGCGGTGCTGGGCTGGGGCGATGTGAAGGAGCAGCGCATCCGCCCCAATGCTACTACCACGGTGAATCTCGTGGCGCTGTCCAGAGACCCCGCCAAGGCCAGTGCCCTGCTGAGCGAAGTTGAGGCCAAAAAGTCGCTCCAGCTCCGCATTGATGGGACTGCCCGCCTCCGCTTTGGCACCAAGCTGGCCGACTTGCCCTTTACCCAGGCTGCGACCTACCAGTTCTAAGGGCGGGGTAATGGCTAAGGCGGTGCCATCTGCGTGGCGAGGCTAGCGGTAAGCTGCGGCCCCAATTGTAGCGCAGCGCGCATTGCCAAGAGGTCCTTCGTCTTGCTCTGAACGACGTGGGCTATGCCCGAAATCGCTGTTGGCTACTACTTCGGTCTCCTGTGCCCAATGGGAAAGACTGGTCCGCTGCTGCCGGGCCTCGTAGGGCCGCAAGCCCCTGTGCTATACTGACACGCAAGCTGCTTGCTGCAACCGCCCCAGGCCAAGCAGGAAGCCGATGTCCCGGAGGCAGTTCTCGTGCGCACGTTCCGCCTGGCGCTGGCTCAGGTGGGCGCTATTGTTGGAGACCTGGAGGGCAACGCCCAGAAGGTTCTTCAGTACATGGAGCAGGCCCGCTCCCTGGGGGCCGACCTGGTGGCGTTCCCTGAGCTCATGGTAACCGGCTACCCCCCTGAGGACCTCATCCTGAAGTCCCAGTTCATCCAGGACAACGTGGCCACTATGCAGGGGCTGGTGGCCCAGAGCAAGGGCATTGGGCTGGTGCTGGGCTTTGTTGACAAGGCCAACAACGACGTCTACAACGCCGCGGCTGTAGGCTGGGATGGCAAGCTGGTAGGTGTCTATCACAAGGTATTCCTGCCCACCTACGGGGTCTTTGACGAGGACCGCTACTTCAACGCCGGCAGCACCTACCCTGTGTTCACCATCAACGGGGTCCATGTGGGCGTGAACATCTGCGAGGACATCTGGTACGCCCTGGGGCCGGTGCCGTTCCAGCGTGAGGCAGGTGCCGAGGTCATCATCAACATCAACGGCTCGCCCTACCATGCCGGCAAGCGCCGCTTCCGCGAGCAGATGGTGGCCACCCGTGCCAGCGACAACGTGCTCTACGTTGCCTACGTCAACCTGGTGGGCGGCCAGGACGAGCTGGTCTTCGACGGCGGCAGCATGGTATTCAACGAGGAGGGCGAGCTGGTGGCCCGGGCCGCCCAGTTCGAGGCGGAGCTGCTGGTGGTGGACCTGAACGTGGAGACGGTGTTCCGAGGCCGTCTCCACGTTCAGG
>JACQUK010000003.1 GCA_016210325.1 Chloroflexota bacterium | reverse complement strand
CCTCTTGAGCTATGGAGAGCATTGCCTCTATGAAAGCGTCCAGAGTCTCTTTGCTCTCCGTCTCCGTAGGCTCGATCATCAGCGCCTCGTCCACAATTAGCGGGAAGTACATGGTGGGTGCGTGAAACCCGTAGTCCAGCAGCCGCTTGGCTATGTCCAACCCCCGCACGCCCTGCTTCTTCTGCCTGCTAGCCGACAGCACGACCTCGTGCATGCAGGTGCGGTCATAGGAAAGATCATAGGCATCCTTCAGCCGGGCCAACAGGTAGTTGGCGTTGAGGACTGCATCCTCGCTGACCTGGCGCAGCCCCTCGGCCCCGTGGAGGCGCAGGTAGGTGTAGGCGCGCACCAGGACGCCAAAGTTGCCGTGGAACCCCCCGATGGCCCCGATGCTCTGCGGCGGCGTGGCGAAGCGGTACGCCTCGCCGCCCTCGCCTGCGACGCGCTCCACCACGGGGGTGGGCAGGTAGGGGGCCAGGGAACTGGTGACGGCGATGGGCCCGGCGCCGGGGCCTCCCCCCCCATGAGGCGTGCTGAAGGTCTTGTGCAGGTTCAGGTGGACCACATCGAAGCCTAGGTCGCCCAGCTTCACGCGGCCCAGCAAGGCGTTCATGTTGGCGCCGTCGCCGTACACCAGCCCGCCGGCCCGATGGACGATGTCGCAGACCTCGGTGATGTGGGGGTCAAAGAGGCCCAGGGTGCTGGGCAGGGTGATCATAAGGCCCGCCATCTCCTGGGTGGCGAGTTTGCGGAGGGCCGCCAGGTCCATGTTGCCCTCCGTGTCCGAGGGGACAGCCACTACCCGGAACCCAGCCATGGTCGCGGAGGCGGGATTGGTGCCGTGGGCGCTGTCGGGCACCAGCATCACCTTTCGCGCCGTGTTGTTGCGGGACAGGTGGTAAGCGCGGACCATCAGCACCCCGGCCAGCTCGCCGTGGGCGCCGGCCAGGGTGGCCAGGGAGCAGCCCGCCATGCCGGTGACCTCGCACAGGTACGACTGGAGGCGGTGCATCAGCTTGAAGGCCCCCTGGACTGTGGCTTCATCCTGGAGTGGGTGCAGAGACGCGAGCCCCGGCAACGAGGCGACCTCCTCGTTCACCTTGGGGTTGTACTTCATGGTGCAGGAGCCTAGCGGGTAGAAGCTGGTGTCCACCGAGAAGTTCATCTGGGAGAGGTGGGTGAAGTAGCGGACCAGGTCCAGTTGCGAGACCTCTGGTAGCCTGAGCTCCCGCCGCAACAGCGACGGGCCAGGCAGCGGCTGCGCCGGCACGTCCAGCGGCGGCACGCTGACCGCCACCCGCCCCGGCACGGAGCGGTCCATCAGCAGGGTACGGGTCTCCTCCTTGGCGGCAACACGACGTGTCGCAGTCGTCATCATCGTCCCCTTGTTGTGCCGGCGGTGGCGGGGGTCTTCCTGGCGACTTGGCTGGGCCGGGCGACCCTGGAGGGCGCCTCCCGCAGCGCTTCAACCAGGGCCTCGATCTCCTGCCGCGTGTTCATCTCGGTCACGCAAAACAGCATGCTGTTCGGCACCAGGCCGCTGACGTCCAGGCCACCGAGGATGCCCCGGCGCAGCAGGTGGCGGTTGATGGCCCTGGGTAGGGCCGGGCAGCCCACCACAAACTCGTTGAAGAAGGCCCCCGGCACCGGCAAGGAGTAGCCCGGCAGCTCCGCAATGAGGGAGGCCGCGTAGTGGGCCTTGTGGTAGCACAGCTCTGCTACCCGGCGCAGGCCCTGCGGCCCCAGCGCCGCCAGGTAGACCGTCGTTGCCAGCGCCACCAGGGCCTCGGAGGTGCAGAGGTTGGAGGTGGCCCGCTCGCGGCGGATGTGCTGCTCCCGCGTCTGGACCGTCAGGACGTAGCCGGTCCGTCCCTGGGTGTCCACCGTGCGCCCCACGAGGCGCCCCGGCATCTGCCGCAGGTACCGCTCCTGGCAGGCGAAGAAGCCCACGTAGGGTCCCCCAAAGCTCATGGGCACGCCCAGGGGCTGGCACTCCCCGGTAGCGATGTCGGCGCCCAGCTCGCCGGGGGGCTTCAGCAGGCCCAGGGCCGTGGGGTAGGCGCTGAGGACCAACAGGGCACCCTGGGCGTGGGCGGCCCGCCCCAGGGCCTCTACGTCCTCCACAGCCCCCAAAAAGTTGGGGTACTGGGCCAGCAGGCAGGCGGTGGTCCCGTCCACCTGGGGGGCGCGGCTGGAGGTGACCGTGACCTCGATCCCCTGGGGGCGCGTGTAGGTCTCCAGCACGCGGCGGTAAGCCGGGTTCACCGTGTCCAGGACCGCCACCTTGTAGCGGCTGGTCACCCGGCAGGCCATGAGGGCCCCTTCCGCCAGGGCGGTGGCCCCGTCGTACATGCCGGCGTTGGCCACCTCCATCCCGGTGAGCAGGCACACCATGCTCTGGAACTCGTAGGTGGCCTGGAGAGTCCCCTGGGAGACCTCGGGCTGGTAGGGGGTGTAGGCCGTCAGGAACTCACCCCGGCTGACGACCGCGCGCACCACGGAGGGGATGAAGTGGCGGTAGGCGCCGCCGCCCAAGAAGCAGGCGTACTGGTCGGGGGCAGCGTTCTCTGCCGCCAGGTCCTCCATCTCACGGCGCAGCTCCTCCTCCGAGAGGGGAGGGGGCAGGTCCAGCCTGGGGTTGCGGTGCTGCAAGGGAATGTCGGCGAACAGCTCCTCAGCCGAGGAGGCGCCGATGGCCCGCAGCATCGCCTGGCGTTGCTCCGGCGTGTTGGGGAGGTACGGGTGCTGGGATGTGTCTGGCATGGTCACTCCTACGTCACCTTGTCCCGCCAGCCGATGTAGTGCTGCACCCACGCGTCGGGCTTCTCCAGGGACTCATTGGGCGTCTGGAGCAGCACCTTGGCTTCCTGGACGGCCCAGCGGACCAGCTCGGCGCAGCGGTAGACCCGCTGCCGGCTGGCGAAGTCCTCAAAGTTACCGGTAAGCTCGCCGCAGTTGACGGTGCCGAACTGCCCTTGGAACCGCTGCACCAGTACGCGTGTGTGCAGGCTGGCGCCGCTGCGGGCCTCGGCCGTGGGCTCTACCCTGGCGTGCTGGAGACCCAGGGCCAAAGCCGCCCCAGTGATGGCCCCACAGATATGCTTGGTCAGGCCCACGCCGCCTCCCAGCGAGGCCGCGGCCTGCACCACGGTGTCCGGCACCGGTAAGGCCCCTTCCTGCTTCAGCCCGAGCAGGACCGACTGGGCTCAGTTCCAGTAGCCGCGGATGTAAATGTCCTCGGTGTATGACCTGCTGGTCTGGGGATCAGCCATAGGGCGCTCCTCCCAGTTCTAGGCTCTACAACCCTGTCCCTGCGCGGACCTTACCAATTGTACCATCAAGGGGGCAATTGCCCCGGCCGTGGACGAAAGGCTGCAAGAAGGGGGGGGCGCGGGAGCAGGGTGGTGCTCGGAGCGACTCAGTGCCCCTCGGCGGCCAACATTGCCTGGTACTGCTTGGCCGCCATCAGCTTCGCCAGCTCCTTGGGGTCGCTGAGGCGGACCCGGAGCAGCCATCCCTTTCCATAGGGGTCCTGGTTCACCAGCTCCGGGTGCGCCACCACCTCCTGGTTGACCTCCATCACCTGGCCGCTGACGGGGGCGAAGATGTCCGAGACGGCCTTGACCGACTCCACCTCTCCCAGCTTGCCCGTCTGGGCCAGGCTTGAGCCTGGAGCAGGTAGGTTCAGGTACACCACGTCGCCCAGTTGGTCCTGGGCGAAGAAGGTGATGCCCACCAGGGCGGTCCCGTCCCCCTGGGCCCGGACCCACTCGTGCTCCTTGGTGTACCGCAGCTCGTCGGGGTAGTAGGGCGTCCGTGCTTCAGTCGCCATCAGTCTCATGTCCTTGTTATGTTTCAATCCTCACTCGGTCGCTTGGCCGAGTGCGACATCGTGACCCCCTGAGTGAAGGGACCGTGCGAAAAAGTAGATGCCGGCACCGCCCGCCAGGCCACTAGCCGCGCCGGCGGCTGTAGAAGGGCAGGGGCACAATTTCAGTGGGGACAGCCCGTCCCCGGATGTCCACGGCGATGTGGGCGCCTGCCACGGCCAACTCAGCGGCAACGTAGCCCATGCCGATATCCCTGTCAAGGGTGGGCGAATAGCCGCCGCTGGTCACGGCGCCCACCTCTCGGCCCTCGGCCAGCAGTCGGCACCCCGGGCGGGGGATGCCTCGCGCCAGCAACTGGAACCCGGCCAGCTTGCGGCGAAGGCCGCTGGCCTGCTGCTTTTCCAGTGCCTCCTTGCCCAAGAAGTCAGCCTTGCCCATGGCTACAAAGCGCATCAGCCCGGCCTCCAGGGGAGTGGTGGTGCGGTCAATGTCGTGGCCGTGGAGGGGCAGCGCCGCCTCCAGGCGAAGGACGTCCCTGGCCCCCAGGCCACACGGGGCCGCCCCCTGGTCCATGAGCGTGCGCCACAAGGTGGGCCCCAGGGAAGCAGGCACAACGAACTCTACGCCGTCCTCGCCGGTGTACCCGGTGCGAGAGACCCATCCCTGGCCCGAGGCGCCGCCGGCCTTCACCACGGTATCAGCTACGGCGAAGGGGCGCAGCCCAGAGACTTGGGCCACAGCGTCAACCCGTCCCAGGACCTTTGGCCCCTGGTAGGCAATCATGGCCGTGTCCTGGGTGATGTCCCAGGAGCGGACCGTCGGCGCCAGGTGGGTCCAGCGGGCCAGCCAGTCCAGCACCGCCGGGCGGTTGGCGGCGTTGCACACCAGCAGCAAGTCGTCCTCCCCCAGGCGGTACACGATGACGTCGTCGAGGATACCCCCTGCCTGGTCCAGAATGAAGCCGTAGCGGGCGCGGCCCGACGCCAGCCCGGCCACGTCCTGGGTCAGGAGGCGGTCCAGCCAGGCCGTGGCGCCCTGGCCCTGGAAGCGGAGGCGCCCCATGTGGGACACGTCGAAGATGCCGGCGCTGGAGCGGACTGCCCTGGCTTCGGTAAGGATGCTGGTATACTGGATGGGCATCTCCCACCCGGCGAAGGGGACCATCTTGGCCCCAAGCTCGCGGTGGGCCTGGTACAGGCAGGTCCGGGACAGGGGCTCGGCGGGTGCAGCCATCAGGCCTCGAATGTGTAGCAGGCTTCCGCGATGGTAGCTTGCACCCTGCACCGTTGTCAAGGCAGGGTGCCTAGCCGCCAAGGTCTTTTGGTTGTCACCCTGAAC
Source organism: Chloroflexota bacterium (assembly GCA_016210325.1). Lineage (GTDB taxonomy): Bacteria > Chloroflexota > Dehalococcoidia > Lucifugimonadales > HRBIN23 > JACQUK01. The sequence continues at coordinate 7,003 of JACQUK010000003.1, read as the reverse complement.
GGAGTGAAGGGTCTCCATGCCTCACCTGAGATGCTGAGCGAAGCGAAGCATGACATCCAGGCGTCGAACTGAGACTCAGGTTCTACTAGATACAGAGACGGGATAATCGAAAGGCCCTGGCCTGGCCGCGACCTCGCGCTACGAGGGATAGCCATCTGTCGGGTTTCGTCTATAATAGATGTTTGTGTGTAGATGAGCGGGGACAAGGCGGCTACGGGCCGAGGGCCACTGAAACGGCCGCTGCCTTGCACCCTGGTGCCCCCTAGAACTTCAAAACTCTTCTCCGCACCCCCCGACACATCGGGGCGGGGGCATCATGCCGCCCTGAAGGGGGCGGTCGCGAGCCGGTTTTGAAATAGGTCCTAGCAGATCATCGAGAGAAGAGTATACCCATGGGCCTAGTCCGTTTCCTGCCGAGGATTGCGCAGTGGCGCAAGCAGCATATGCGATTGGTCGTCGCTGTTCAGATTGTCCTGGGCATCGTGGCAAGCCTGGCCCTGGGGTACCTGGCCGTCCATCGTGTGGAGTGGGCCGGAGTGGGGGTGGTGCTCCGCAGCCTGCCATGGAGGTATGCGCTGGCCGCCACGCTCGTCCTGGGGCTAAGCCACCTGCTGCGTGCCTATCGCTGGCGACTGCTGTTCCTGCGAGACCCCGTCTCCACGTGGCGTCTGCTGTTGGTGCAGAACACCGGCATCGGCTTCAACAATCTGATGCCGGTGCGCGTCTTCAGTGAAGCGACCCAGTTTGCTATGCTGACCCTTCGGGATGGGGTCAGCAAGCCAGTGGCCCTGGCTACCCTCGGAGTGGAGCGGGTACTGGACCTGGTGGCCAGTGCCACGCTGCTGGGAGTGTCGCTGTTGCTGCTGCCACAACTGGGGATGACCCTGGGGGTCGGGACCCAGATTGCCATAACCGTGTCGCTGGCGGCTGGGGCGCTATTCCTGCTTCACCTTTTGGCATGGGCCAGCGTGCGAATAGCCACACTGCGGCGCCTCCGCTTGGTGTGCCGGCTGGGCCTGGAGCTGGCAAAGATGGAGCGGCACTGGGTTCGCACGGTGGGGGCACTGCTGGTCACCGCAGCCCACTGGGCGGCCCTGGGGCTCTGTGCCTGGGTACTCGCCCATGGCATGGGCCTTCAAGTGTCCCTGGTAGCCATGATTGCTACGGTGGTGGCCGTCACTTTCCTGACCACATCGCTGCCGTCACTGCCTGCGGGCATCGGTACCTTCGAGTTGGCCGCCGTGACGGTGTTGCAGCTTTTTGGGGTTGGCAAGGCAGAAGCCCTGGGCCTGGCTTTGGCTTTGCACGTCGCCCTCTATGCCCCCCCCATCCTGGTGGCACTGGCCCAGTTGCCCAGGGAAGGCCTTGGGGCCATGATGCCATGGCTGGGGAGCAAGCCCCGCCAGCCCATGCCCTTGCAACCGTAGGGGGAGAGCCTTGCTGGCCCTGCGGGTAATGGCCCTGGCCGCCCTTCTGGCCTTCCTGGTGGCGTGCCAGCGTGCAACGCCCACGGTTGTCCCTTCGCCCACCCCCACGTTGACGCCGACTCCCACTCCCACCGCAACTAGCTCGCCCTCTCCTTTGCCTACCCTGTCCCCCACTGCCACGTCCTCGACGCCCACAACGCCCCCTGCTGGTCCGACTCCCCGGCGCGGTGGGACGTTGACCGTCGCCTCGCGTGTAGCCCCCCCCAGCCTGGATGTCCATCGGGAGTCCTCCCCGGCGCTGGCGGCCTTCGGGCCGGGCATCGCGTACAGTCGCCTGCTGCGACTCACGACAGGCCCGGATGTAGCTTTGCCGAGCTTGGCCGTGGAGTGCGACCTCTGCGCCGGATGGCAGCAGCCCGACTCACTGACCTGGGTCTTCTCGCTGCGGCCGGAGGTCCGTTTCCAGGACCGGGCGCCGGTCCTGGGTCGGAGGGTGACGGCTACCGACGTCGTGGCAAGCTACCGGCGGCAGCGCACACCGGGCTGGCCTCAAGCCTCGCTCCTGGATAGCATTGCCGAGATGGAAGCGGTGGACGAGGTGACGGTCCGCCTTCGCCTCAAGGTGCCAGATGCCGACTTCCTTCTGGCGCTGGCCAGCGGGCACTCCAAGGTCCTGCCCCAGGAATTGGCGGACCAGGGGGACCTGTCGAAGGGCCCAGTGGTCGGCAGCGGCCCCTGGGTGCTGGAGCAACGCAGCGCGGAGGGCTTCTCGTTTCGGGCCAACCCCCAGTACTTCGAGGCGGGTCTGCCCTACCTGGAGCGCCTCAACATCCAGGTAATACCAGACCTGGACGCCCGCTTGGCGGCCTTGCGGACTGGCCTGGTGGACGCCGATGAGGTGCCTCCGGAGCGGTGGGCCGAGTTCAGCCGGGAGCGCCCCGGGATGAGGACAGCCCTGCTCCCAGCGCCGGGCACCGGTGTGGGCGTGGTCGTCAAGGCGGGCGTGGCCCCCTTCACCGACCTGCGCCTCCGCCAGGCCCTCTTCCTTGCCCTGGACCCCTGGGAGGCCAACCAGCAGGTGTGGGGGCCTCTTGCCTTCGTGAGCGCCGGCACGCCGGTCGTGGCTGCCGACTGGCTCCTGCCCGAGGCCGAGTTGCGAGGATACCTGGCCGCTCCTGATCGGGCCAGAGAGTTCCTGCGCCAGGCCGTCACAGGCAAGGTGCCAGTCGAGGTCACGGTAGCCGACTATGGCGACCTCTCCGTGGCATACGGCAATCACCTGGTGCGGCAGCTCCAGGTCGCTGGCTTCGCTGCCACGGCACAGGTCCTGAACCCCCGTGGCTACGCGGAGCAGGTGTGGCAGACCGGGGCATTCCAGGTCGCCCTGGGCCCGCCGCCACCCTCGGGGACGCCCAACGCCTATCTGCTGGCCGTAGCGCACAGCCAGGGGCGCTGGAACACCACCAGCTACCGTGCCCCGGAGCTGGACCGGCTCATCGAGGCCCAGGCAGTAGAGCTGGAGCCAGGGAAACGGCGGGAGCTCGTCCAGGACGCGCAGCGTCGCTTGCTGGAGCAGGGGTTGCGCTTCATGCCAGCGGCCCAGAGGCAGGCGTGGGCGTGGTGGCCCAGGGTGCGGGACCTCTATCCGAACTTCGCGGACTTCGAGTACGCCTTCTGGGCCAGGGTGTGGTTGGAGCAGGGCTAGGAGTTACGCTTCTTAGCCTTCTCGTAGCGCTCTAGCCCCTCCTCCAGGGCGGCCCACGCCAGCAGGGCGCACTTGATGCGGATGGGGTACTGGCGCACGCCGCGGAGCGCCTCTAACTCCCCCAACTCCTCCAACTGCGCGGGTGCCGGGTCTACCCCTCGGAGCATCCCCCGGAACAGGCCCGCTAGGCGGCGGACCTCCTCCAGCGACTTGCCCTTGAGCAGCTCACCCATCATGGAGGCGGAGGCCTGGGAGATGGAGCACCCTCGCCCCTGGACCCCTACCTCGCCAACGTGTCTGTCCTGGAGCTTGAGCTGCACCGCCACCTCGTCGCCGCAGAAGGGGTTTTGTCCCTCTGCGCGCACATCAGATCCAGACACGAGGGACCGGTTGCGGGGGTTGCGATAGTGGTCCAGGATGACCTCGCGGAAGAGCTCGTCCAGCTCTACCTCGCCGAATCCGGATGGCTGGTTGTTCTGCCCCAAGCTTGCCTCGGCCTCCTTGCCTCTATTGGGCCGCGGCGGCCCTCGGTCTCAGTATACACCGAGGTTGCGGCGTACACCTGGTCAAGGGTCGTGGCAAAGCGATGGACCACCTGGGTCCTCGCTTCGTGAGTCCAGATTCCGGAAGGTCACCTGTCAGGTGACGTCGCCAACCCACGGTGTATCTCGTCGTTGTCTTGAAAATGGCGATCAGGGTGCCTATTTTCAAGACAACGACGCGGCAGACTTTTCACTCACGGATTAAGGCTAGGCCCGCTTTGCTTGCGTCACCCGCTCGGTGGCGCGGGCGAAGTAGCGGGTGGCCTTCTGGAGCGCCGCGATGAGCACGTCCACTTCCTCCTCGGTGTTGTAGAGGTAGAAGCTGGCCCGTGCGGTAGCCACCACACCCAGGCTGCGGACCAGGGGCATGGCGCAGTGGTGGCCGGCGCGAATGGCTACCCCCTCCCGGTCCAGAAACGTGCCCAAGTCGTGAGGGTGGACCTGGGGGTGGTGGAAGGAAACGACGCCCCCCCGGACCGTCACATCTCCGGGCCCAAACACCTGCACCTCTTCCAGCTCCCGGAACCGCTTCAGGGCGTAGCTGGTCAGCGCCATCTCGTGCTGGCGCACCTGCTCCATTCCCAGGGCGGAGAGGTAGTCTATCGCCGCGCCAAAGGCAATGGCATCAGCGATGTTGGGGGTGCCGGCTTCGAAGCGGTAGGGCATGTCGTTCCAGGTGGCGTGGTCGTACCACACCTCCCGGACCATCTCGCCGCCCCGCAAGAACGGCTCGAGTTGGTCGGTGATCTCGGGCCGGATGTACAGGACGCCGATGCCGGTGGGGCCCAGCATCTTGTGGGCGGAGAAAGCCAGGAAGTCGCAGTCCAGCTCCTGCACGTTGACGGGCAGGTGGGGCACGCTCTGGGCGCCATCTACCACCACGACTGCGCCCCGCGCGTGGGCCTGGCGGGCAATCAGTCCCACCGGATTGATGGTGCCCAGGACATTGGACATGTGGGTGACGGTCACCAGCTTGGTGCGCTCGGTGATGAGGCTATCGAGACCCGAGAGGTCCAGGCAGCCGTCTTCAGCGTGGGGGATGAACTTGAGTGTTGCACCCCGCTCCTGGCACGCCCGCTGCCAGGGGACCAGGTTGCTGTGATGCTCCATGCGGGTGGTCAGGACCTCGTCGCCCGGCCCCAGGTGGTGCTGCGCCCAGGCGTAGGAGACCAGGTTGAGGGCCTCGGTGGTGTTGCGAGTGAAGACAATACACTCCGGGTTAGGGGCACCAATGAACTGGCTGACCTTGCGCCGGGCCGCCTCGTAGCGGTCAGTGGCCTCCATGCCCAGGGCGTGGACGGCGCGGTGCACGTTGGCGTTGTAGGACTCGTAGTACTCCCGCAGGGCCTCGATGACCTGGCGAGGTTTCTGGGAGGTGGCAGCGTTGTCCAGGTACACCAGGGGCTTGCCATACACCTTGCGCTGGAGAACGGGGAAGTCCTCCCGTATCCGCTTCACGTTCAGCATGCCTTCCTCCCCAGTACCTTTGGGTCTACCGCGTGCCCGGCACGCCACGCTCAGGCCGGTCGGGAGCTTGATGCCTTCCTCCCGAGCACCTGCGGACCTGTGAATTGCCCTGGGCCTGCCTGTCCTAGTGGCTATTCGGAAACTGGGCTTCCTCCACCGCCCCCTGAAGGGGGCGGCATCATGCCCTCCCGACATGTCCCGATGAATCGGGACATGTCGGGACAGGGGTGTGCAAGAGATTTCCGAACAGCTTCCAACGGCCAGGCCCAAGCCCCCAGCCCACTACGCCGTTTCGTCCTCTTCCAGCCAGCCCCGCAGGCGGGCCTGGACCAGCTCGTCCACGTGGGCGCGGATAGGCTCAGCGCGGATGCTCGCTACCACCTCACCCGCAAACCCGCGGACAAGGAACTGGCGTGCCTCCCGCTCCGTAAGCCCCCTGCTTCGGAGATAGAAGAGGGCGTTCTGGTCAATCTGGCCGCAGGCGGCGCCGTGGCCGCACTTCACGTCATCGGCGTAGATCCAGAAGGCGGGTTTGGTGTCTGCCTCCGCCTGGTCCGACAGCAGCAGGTTCTTGTCCACCTGCTCGGCGTTCACCTTCTTGACGCCCTCGCGCACAATGATGCTGCCGTGGAACACGGACCGCGCCTTGTGGTTGAGGACGCCCTTGTAGACTTCGCGGGCTGTGGTGTGGGACCTGGTATGCTCGATGATGACCTGGTTGTCCACATGCTGGCTCCCGCCCGGCAGGTAAAGGCCGTTCAGGGTGAAGGAGCACCCTTCGCCGCCGGTCACCACGTTGAGGTTGTTGCGGACCAGCCTGCCGCCCAGGTCCAGGTGGAACGAGAAGAACGTGCTGTCCCGCCCAGGCTCCACCTGCGTGGTGGCGACGTGGAAGGCCTGCTCGCTCTGCCGCTGGAAGGTGTAGTGCTCCAGGGAGGCCCCCTCGCCCACTACCACCTCCGTCACGGCGTTGGTGAAATAGCAGCCCTCGGCCAACGCTGCGTAGCTCTCGACGATGGTGGCCTTGCTGTGCCGGCCGGTGTGGACCAGCACCCTGGGGTGGAAGACGCCTTCCCGCGCCCGGGCGGTGAACAGGAACAGCAGATGGAGCGGCCCCTTCACCACGGCCTCATCCGGAATGGAGACGAAGGCCCCGTCATGGAAGAATGCCGTGTTCAGGGCGGTGAAGGCCTGGTCAGAGTACCCGGCGTGGCGGGCCAGATGCTGCTGGACCGGCTCGGTCTTGTTCACCATGGCCTCAGTCAGATTGGCCGCGGTTACCCCTGATGGCAGCAATGAGAGCTCCGGCACGTAGCTGCCGTCCACGAAGACCAGCCGGTGCCAGCCCGGTTCTCCCAGGGTGAAGGGGGCCAGCTCTTTCGCCGTCACGGGCACAGGGGCCGCTGGCAGGACAAGGTCCTGGAACGGGTAGCGGGCCAGGGAGTTGACGTCGGTGTACTTCCACTCCTCGTTGCCGCGCCGTGCCACAGGGAAGCCCAGTGCTGCGAAACGGGCAATGGCCTCCCGGCGGAGGACCTGCGCCCAAGCTGGTTCACGGGCTGCGCCGTTCCGAGCGAAGGTCTCAAAGGCCAGCAGGTACCGCTCCTGCTGCTGCGTTACCACGTCCAGGGCCATCGCTAGGACTTCCTTCCGGCGCTGGTGCGGACAACGCCGGCTATTTCCTCAAACCTGTCGTAGCCGTTGGCCTCCACCTCCTGGGCCAGCTCCTTGCCGGCCGAGGCCACGATGCGGCCGTCCACCAGCACGTGGACAAAGTCCGGGATGACGTAGCCCAAGACCCGCTGGTAGTGGGTGACCAGGACCAGGGAGGTCTCGGGACTCCGCAGGCGGTCGATGCCCTG
>JACQUK010000029.1 GCA_016210325.1 Chloroflexota bacterium | reverse complement strand
TCCCGCTCGAAGCCCTCCATGTCTACACCCAGGCCGTGCTCCCGGGCGATCTCCCGGGTCAGCTCCGGTGGGAAGCCGTAGGTGTCATACAACACGAAAGCTTCGACACCTTTGAGCCGCTGTGCCAAATCGTTCAAAGCACCTCTGGCATCGTCCAGCAGTTGTTGCAGGTAGGCTATGAAAGTCTGGTATCTGGCGGAAGGGTCTTGGCCGAAGCGTGCGTCCGTGTGTACGTCTGGCAATGCCACGTCGCTCCAAAGCTGCTCGAGCGGCTTTCGGAGTGGCCGGAGCACCTCATCCAAGATGTCTCGCCCTCCGACGACCAGGACATGTTGAAAGCCCGGGCTCATGAAGAACCTTTCTATGTGCTCCCGGACTTGGTGTATCAGTGTAGTGCGGTCTGGCGCACTGGTGAAGGCGGCCTCAATGGCCCTGTCCATTCTTGGGAATGCATCGGCCAGTTCCCTCCGCATGTCTATGAAGGTGTGTTCCAGAATACCGCCGCCAACCGTAACTCGCTCGGCGAAGCGCTCCTCCTCCAGGGCCAGCACCCTCAGGATGAACTCGTGGTTCTGGGCCAGCTCCGGGTACTGGCGCCCCATGCGCTCGATGACCACCTGCGCCACTTGGCCCAGGAATGGTCCTTCCAGGCCCAGTTGCCGACCGAAGCGCACCGCCCGGCGGATGACCCGCCGCAGCACGTAGCCGCGCCCCTCGTTGCCGGGCACCACGCCGTCGGCGATGAGGAAGACTGAGGCGCGGGCGTGCTCTGCCACCACCCGCATGGCGTAGTCGGTCTCGCGGCTGCCCCCATAGGCCACCCCGCACAGCTCCCCCACGCGGGCTAGCAGCGGGCGGAAGATGTCGGTGTCGTAGACGGTGCGCACACCCTGGAGGACGGCAGCGGTCCGCTCCAGCCCCATGCCGGTGTCAATGTTGGGGGCCGGCAGAGGCGAGCGCACTTTGTTCAAGTCCTGGTAGAACTGCATGAACACCAGGTTCCACAGCTCCACGAAGCGCTCGCAGCGGTCGCAGTTGGGGTGGCAGCCATCTATCGGATGGCCCTCCCGCTGGCAAGTGGCTACCTCCGCAGGGGAGGCCACGTCGGCGCAGCCAAGCTCCCGCCCGTAGTCGTAGTGGAGCTCGGAGCAGGGGCCGTTGGGGCCCTCAGCGCCGGGCGGCCCCCACCAGTTGTCCTTGTTCCCGTAGCGGTAGATGCGCTCTGGGGGCACTCCCACCATGTCATGCCAGAGGCGGTAGGCCTCGTCGTCGTCCAGGTGCACCGTGACCCAGAGCCGCTCCGGGGCGAGCTTCAGGTGCCGGGTGACGAACTCCCAGGCGAAGGCGACCGCCTCCTTCTTGAAGTAGTCGCCCACGCTGAAGTTGCCCAGCATCTCGAAGAAGGTGAGGTGCTTGTGGTCGCCCACGGCATCAATGTCGGTAGTGCGGAAGCACTTCTGGCAGGAGGTCAGCCGCCGGGACGGTGGCGTCGCTTGGCCCAGGAAGTAGGGCTTGAAGGGCACCATGCCAGCGGAGGTCAGCAGCAACGTCGGGTCACCTGATGGGATGAGGGACGCCGAGGGCATGATGGTAGAACCCTTGGCGGCGAAGTAGTCCAGGAAGAGCTGCCTGATCTGGTCGCCGGTCATCATAGCTGCCCTCGACTTCTCTCATCTTGTCATCAGGTTACCGACTGCTCAAGGTGGCGGCAAAACAAAAACGGGCGGGAGCGCTGCCGCCCGCCCGATGTGATGACCTTGCTAAGCGGGGTACGCTGCGCCCGTCCGAGTTCAGCAGGTAGCCGCCGCGACAGTAGCCACTGGCGAAGCTCCGAGTTCTGGTAGCTCTGTTGCAATCCTGCTGCTTCTTCCGCTCGTGGTGAGCTTGCCGAACCATGAGCGGAAACCTGCTGGGCCCGCTCGCCCTTCGACAAGCTCAGGGTGAGCGGACGATGTCAACAGAGCTCGTTCTGGTCTGAGCACCCCTAGTCTACACAGGGCAGGGAAGGCTGTCAAAAGGCGCCCTGCGTCTCCAAAGCAGCGATTCAATCTGTAGGTCGGGTTTCCCAACCCGACCGTCGCGGGCAGGCAGGTTTGTCCCGACGTGTCGGGATGCCCTACAGGGGTCAATCGCTGTTTTCGGGCTACGTTGGTGCAGCGGCTGAGCCAGATGCTACAATAGCCGCTAGCCTACCCTGCCACGCAAGGAGTGCCCCATGAAGGTGATTGACCTGCGCAGCGATACGGTGACCCTGCCCACGCCCGCCATGCGGCAGGCCATGTACGAGGCGGAGTGCGGCGATGACGTGTGGGGCGAGGACCCCACGGTCGGGCGGCTAGAGCGCATGGCTGCCCAGGTCACCGGTAAGGAGGCAGCCGTCTTTGTGGTCAGCGGCACCATGGGCAACCTGACGGCGGTGCTCTCCTGGTGCGGGAGGGGTGACGAGGCCATCGTGGGCGACCAGGCCCACGTTTTCCTCAACGAGGCGGGCGGCGCCTCGGCCCTGGGCGGTGTGGCCTACCACACGGCGCCAAACGACGAGCGGGGGCGCCTGGCCCCCCGGGACGTGGAGGCCGCTATCCGCGCCGACAATATCCACTACCCGCGCACGGGGCTGGTGTGCCTGGAGAACACCCACAACCGCTGCTCCGGCGCGGTGCTGACTCCGCAGGATACCAGGGCCGTGGCCGAGGTAGCCCACCGCCACGGCATCCCGGTGCACCTGGACGGGGCGCGGTTGTTCAACGCCGCGGTGTACCTGGGCATCCCGGCCAGGGAGCTGACCAAGGACGTGGACTCGGTGAGCTTCTGCCTGTCCAAAGGGCTGTGTGCGCCTATCGGTTCGCTCCTCTGCGGCAGCGGGGAGTTCATCCGCAAGGCGCGTCGGATCCGTAAGATGCTGGGAGGTGGTATGCGCCAGGTGGGGGTCATCGCCGCGGCCGGCATCGTGGCGCTGGAGGCTATGGTGGACCGCCTGGCGGAGGACCATCAGAACGCCCATCGCTTGGCCGTGGGGCTAGCCGGCATCCCAGGCATCAGACTGGACCCTGAGCGCGTTCAGACCAACATTGTTATCTTCCAATGGAAGCTGGGGCTGGCCCCTGAGCTTATCGCCGGGCTGGGCCAGCGAGGGGTCAAGGCCTCCTACATGGGTGGCGACCAGGTCCGCATGGTGACCCACCACGGCGTCACAGCCCAGGACATTGAGGATGCCCTGACAGTAGCGGCGGACGTTGCGCAGAGCTTTCGGGCCGCTGGCGTGTCGCGCTAGCCCAGACTGTTTTTGCCCCGGCGCCTTGGCCGGGGCTACGCGCTTGGAGGACAAAGGACTCGATGCGCTCCGGTCACACCCCCGGGGTCGCTGTGCCACGTGCCCGCCACTTGCCCTCGGCGCTGGCGGCCTTCCAGCACAAGGGCTTTGGCTGGCTCTGGGCCAGCGGGTTCGGCGCCCATGCCGCCTGGATGCTGGAAATCTTTACCCAGGGCTGGCTGGTGCTGGAGCTCACCAACTCTCCGCTCTGGGTCGGGGTGGCGGCAGGTATCCGCGGTGTGGGGGCAACCCTGGCAAGCGTGGCTGGTGGCGTCCTGGCCGACCGCTGGGACCGGCGTCGCCTCCTCATAGCGTTCCAGGTAGTCTCTGCTCTCCTGGCCCTGGTGCTGGGACTCCTGGTCCTGTTCCACATGGTGCTTCTCTGGCATGTGCTGGCGGTGGTCTTTCTGCTGGGTGGGGTCCAGGCGGTGGTGGCCCCCGCCCGCAACGCCATCACGTTCGACATGGTAGGGAGCCGGGCGCTCCTCAACGCCATCGCCGCTAACTACCTGACCAGCGGCCTGTCCCGCATTCTGCTTCCGGCCATCGGGGGCATACTCATCGCCACTGCCGGAATTGGGTATACCTACCTCCTGGTGGCGGTGTGTTGGTGCGCCGCGGCGGGCTTCCTCCTGGCCCTCAGGTCTCCGCCCTCACCTTCCGGCCCACGGCCCTCCTTCCTTGCCAACCTAGGCGAGGGACTGCGCTTCGCCAGCCAGCCGGGGCCGGTGCGCTCCCTGTTGATAGCCAGCGTCATCACAGAGTACTTCGGCTTCGCCTACCAGCACATGCTACCGGTGATGGCCCGGGATGTGCTGAAGGTGGGTTCCACGGGGTATGGTGCCCTGGCCTCAGCGGTGGGCGTGGGCTCCTTGACGGGGGCGCTGCTGGTGGCGACCCGCGGCGATGCAATGGGCCGGGCACGGGTCCAACTGGTGGCCACCATCGGGTTTGGGGCGCTGCTGCTGGCCTTCGCTTTCTCGCCCTGGTTCCCCCTCTCCATGGTGCTGGTTGCCATCACCGGGATGATGGCCTCGGCCTACGACACGACGATGAATACCCTGCTCCAGGTCACCTCTCCGGACCAGTACCGCGGCAGAGTCATGGGGCTGTACGCCATGACCTGGCTGGGGACCTTTGGGGGCATGCAGGCAGGGGCCATCGCCAGCGTTATCGGAGCGCCTATCGCCGTGGGCATCGGCGGCGCCGCAGTGGTCATCAACGGGCTGCGGGTGGCGCCTTTCCTGCGGCGGCTTGTCTGAGGAACTGCTGCGCGCCGGCGATGACGAACTCGGGCGACTGACCGGTGATCATGCGAACGCCAAGCTCACGGTAGCGGGCCATCTTGCCACTGTTGGGGTCAGCGCCCATCCACGCCACCATGCTTGCCCATTTGCCAGCGTCCGTCGTCGTGCGCAAAGCCTCCTCGATCACCTGCCACACCTTGGTAGGGTCAGGGAACCCCATAGACTGACGCAGGTCTTTGGGACCGAACTGGATGGCATCTATGCCTGGGACTGCCAGGACTTGCGTCAGGTTCCGAATCCCCTCCACCTCCTCCACCTGAAGGACAAGCAGGGTCTCGCGGTTGGATGCCTCGGCGAACTCGGCTTCACTGACCCCGATGCCGTAGTGGCCCCCGCGACCGGTGGTGTAGAACGTCCGTGTCCCCTGCGGGTGGAACCGGACAGCCTCGACCACTCTCTTGGCATCCTCGGCCGTGTTGACGCGCGGCACATGGATGCCTTGGGCACCAGCATCCAGAAGCCGCAGGAAGAGGTCGGGGTCGTAGGGTGCTCGAACGATGGGGGTGAGGCCGTAGACCTCGGCCGCCCGGATACTGTTGACAATGTCCCTTTCGTCATATGGTTCGTGCTCCAGGTCAAAGGTCACATAGTCGAAACCTAACGCCCCGAGGACCTCCACCATCTCAGGGCACTGGAAAGACATCGAGAACCCCACTGCCGTTTGTCCTGCCCGCAGCTTGGCCATTGTCTTGTTGGCGTACATGTCACCCTCCTGCCGGATTCTAGGCCATCCCAGGGCGCCGTGCTGCGCAGAGTCTAGCATACTGCTGTCACCGATAAGGCCAAGGTAGCGCCAGGCACCAGATTGACGTAGACTTGGTGCACCCCGGCGCGAGTCCATGTTCTTTCGACCGGCGAGGAACGACGTAGGCTCGGAGAGGAGGCCCCGTGAGCCAGACGGCAGATGTGGTTGTTATCGGGGCTGGTGTCATCGGCGGATGCGTAGCCTACTACCTGAGCCAGGCGGGCCTGAGGGTCTGTGTGATGGAGCGCGATGGCGTAGGCAGTGGCGCCTCCGCTCACGGCCACGGGGTGACCTCGCTGGTGGGGAAGGACTTCAAGCCGGGAGCGCACTTCCTCCTGGGCGTGGAAGGCCTGCGCGTCTATCCCGAGTTCACCGCAAGGCTGGTGGAGGAGACCGGAATAGACCCGCTGTTCCATCAAATGCTGGGTGTGAGCCTGGCCTTGACCGACGAGGAGGAGGGTATTTACCGGGAGGCAATGTCCTGGCAGCAGCAACACGTGGAGATGCGGTGGGCCGGAATTGACGAGGTCCGTCAGATCGAGCAGCGCATCACCCCACAGGCGCGAGGAGGCGTGCTCTACTACCACAGCCAGGTTGACGGCTACCGGTTGAGTCTGGCAGCAGTCCGAGCAGTGGAGCAACGAGGTGGCTCGTTGCTCCTGCGTGAAGCGACGGGGCTACAGGCCCAGGGTGACCGTGTAACGGGCGTGAAGTACCCTGGCGGGGTGGTAGAGTGTGGAGCCGTGGTCGTGGCGGCGGGCGCCTGGAGCGCCATTGCACGTGGCTGGCTCAATTTCCCCATCCCAGTCCGCCCCCTCCACGGCCAGGTCCTCCACGTCAGGCTACGGGGGGAACCCCTCAGGCTGTTCGTGCTTACGGCCCGCCACGGGCCCATCTTGCAGCGCCGCGATGGCATCTTGATGGTGGGCAGCATCGGCGGGGTGAGCATGAGTGGTCTCGATGTGGACAAGGTGCACGTGTTCGACCCCCGCGACCAGGGGCCCTGGGAGTTTGACCTCAACCCCTCTGCCTGGGGTAAGAGCTTCATGCTTGAAAAAGCAGTCCACGTGATGCCGGAGCTGGAGAATGCCGAGCTCGTCGCTCATCTGGCGGGTGTGCGGCCCCTCTGCGCCGACCGCATGCCCCTGCTCGGCGCTGTGCCCGGCTGGCGCGGCGTATTCCTGGCGACAGGACATGGGACCAAGGGGATTCACCTTGCTCCTGTGACGGGGCGCATCATGGCTGACCTGGTCCTCCGGGGCAAGACCGAGGCCCCAGTCCCCGTTGAGGCCTTCTCCCCTGCCCGCTTCGCCTCTTTCCGGCCTTGCTCCAAAAGTCCCGTAAACAGTCAATAAGATTCCTTGAGGGAGTCCAGTCCCGACAAGTACCGCTCACAGGACAAGTCGGGACTGGCGGGGGACAACGGGGGTGTCCCCCGTTTCCCCTTCATTTCCCCCTTCCTGGCCAGGAAGGGGGTCTAGGGGGATGGTCGAAGCCAGGCGAAGAAGCGCACCAAAAGAGCGGGAAGCAACTT
>JACQUK010000028.1 GCA_016210325.1 Chloroflexota bacterium | reverse complement strand
GTACATCAACTACTACTACTTTGGGCAGTTCATGGTGGCTGCCTTCGTCCGCGTCACCGGCATCCCCACCGAGGTGGCGTACAACCTGGCGGTGCCCACCTTCTACGCGCTGGTGGTGGGGGCCGCCTTCTCCATTGCCTTCAACCTGGCTGAGGGAGCACGCAGGGCGGCGGCGGACGGGCGCGATGGAGCGGACGGCGTGCCGTGGAAGTCCCTGGCAGCCGGGCTTACTGGGGTGCTGCTGGTGGCTGTGGTTGGCAACCTGGATGGCGGTGGACAGCTTGTTCAGGGTGCCTGGGCCCGCCTGGTGCAGCACCTGCCCTTCCCTGCCTTCGACTACTGGCGCTCCAGCCGAATGATGCCGCCGGACCCGCCCGGCTGGGAGATCACCGAGGTCCCCTTCTTCACCTTCCTGTTTGGCGACCTGCACGCCCACGTGATGGCGCTGCCCCTGAGCCTGGCCAGCCTGGGGCTGGGCCTGAACCTGATGCTTCAGGGCGCCAGACGAGGCCCGTGGCTCCCCCAGGTGGTCACGCTGGCGCTCTTGGCCCTGGTTCTGGGGGCACTGTCCGCCACCAACGCTTGGGACCTGCCTACGTTTCTTGCCATCGCCGTCGCTGCCATCGCCGCGGGTGAGTACCTGCGCGATGGACGCCTGGAGGTCAGGACCGTCGCCCGTCTCGGTCTCCTTCTGGGTGGGCTGGCCATCCTGGCGACGGCTAGCTTCGCTCCTTTCCACCTTCGCTATCACAACGCCTTCGGTGGCGTCGTCCCCAGCCCCGCAGCAACCATGCTCTACCAGTACCTGGCTATCCACGGCCTGTTCTTGCTCCCCCTTGTTACCCTGCTCGTCTACGAGACACGGAGCTTGTGGCGGGCAGTGCTCTTCTCGGTAGTCCAGGGCCTCCGGGAGACAGCCGGCGCTCCTGTTGGCGGTTCCCCCGGGGGTGTCCCCGTGGGCCTGTTGGCCATGGTTATCCCTGGCACGGCGCTCCTGGCGACCGCCGCCCTGGGCTATGCCACGGTGGCGTTCCTGACATCTCTGCTGGCCCTGGCGGCGCTGGCCTTCTGGCTGTCCCTCCGCGATGCGCGGGGAGCCGGGCCGTTCACGGCCTTTGTGGTGCTGCTGGCGGGTGTCGGCTTCGCCATTGGCCTTGGCTTGGACCTGGTGACCATGAAGGGCGACATTGACCGGATGAACACGGTGTTCAAGTTCTACTTACATGGGTGGGTCCTGCTGGCCCTGGCGGCTGCCTATGCCCTGTGGCGCCTGGACTATGGGCGCCTGCTGGCCGGGCATCGGCAGGCAGGCGCCCGTCGCCGGCGCTGGGGACACTGGGCCTGGTCAGGGCTCTTTGTCCTTCTGCTGGCGGCCGCCCTGGTGTACCCCGTGTTGGGCACCCGGGCGCGGCTGGCAGACCGCTTCCGTGCTCTGCCCCTGACCCTGGACGGCGCTGCCTACATGGTGGGGGCTTCCTACTTCGACGAGCGTGGGGCCGTTGTTCTGAGGTGGGACGCCGAGGCGGTCCGTTGGCTACGCGAACATGTGGACGGCTCACCGGTGGTGTTGGAGGCCAACACGCCCATCTATCGCTGGGGGAGCAGGGTCTCGATTTATACCGGGCTGCCGTCGGTGGTGGGGTGGCAGTGGCACCAGGAGCAGCAGCGGTGTGGCGTGCCGGGCTGTCCCGACGTGCAAGAACGCATCCGTGATGTGGAAACCATCTACTCCACCACGGACAGCGAAGAAGCGCTGCGACTGCTGCGACAGTACGGTGTCCGCTACATCGTGGTGGGCGAGACGGAGCGGGACTACTACCCGTCAGCGGGGTTGGCGAAGTTTGACCGCATGTTTCAAGAGGGGAAGCTGTCCCTGGCCTACGAGAACCAGCAAGTGAAGCTCTACGAGGTGTCGGCTTCCAGTTGACCGAGTGGCCCTACGCTTTGGACCTCGGGTAGCTGCCGAAGACCCGCAGCACCGACGCCTGCTTGCCTACTGCCTCCAGTGCCTCTTTGACCAGGGGGTCCTCCCGGTGTCCGTCTATGTCTATCAGGAAGATGTAGCGGCCCAGGCTCTCCTTGGTGGGGCGGGACTCCACCTTGGCCAGGTTGATGCCGCGGCGAGAGAACTCGCCGATGACCCCATACAGCAGGCCGGGGCGATCATCCGCGAAGGAGAAGCACAGGGAAGTCCTGTCCTGGCCGGTGCGGGGATGGTCGTTGGTAGCTAGCACCACGAAGCGAGTGACGTTGTTGGGGTGGTCTTGGACCCCCCTGGCCAGCACGGCAGTGCCGTACAGCTCGGCGGCACGCCCAGGTGCGATGGCTGCCGATGGCGCGGAGGCCCCCTTCATCTCCTGCACCGCTGCAACGGTGCTCAGGGAGGCAACCAGTTGCGCCTTGGGAAAGCAGCGCTCCAGGAAGCGGCGGCACTGGCCCAGGGCCTGGGGGTGCGAGAAGATGACCTGGACTTCCTGGGGCGTGGTGTCCGGCCGTGCCAGCAGGCAGTGCTCGATGGGCAGCATCACCTCCTGCCGGATATGCAGGGTGCCTTCGCTGATGAGGAGGTCCAGCGTCTCCGGGACCGACCCCTCCAGGCTGTTCTCGATGGGCACGATGCCCTCCTCAGCCATGCCGGTCATCACGGCAGAGGCCACGGCCGTGATGGTGGGGAAGGGGACATGCTGCGCGCCAGGGCTGAACTTGATGGCCGCCTGCTCGCTGAAGGTGCCGGGCGGGCCAAGGTATGCCAGTCGTTGGGCCATGCCCTATTCCTCGCTGGTCAGGGTGTCCAGGACCGCCTGAGCGCTCTCTGTCACTGTCAGCGCGATGACCATATCAGAAGCCTCTAGCACCGTCTCCTCGGACACTGCCTTCAGCCCCCCTGCCCGGTCGATGACCGCCACGATGACCGTCTCCTCGGGCAACTTGACCTCACCTAGCTGTCTTCCTGCCACCGCAGCATCAGAGGGCACCACCACTCCCACGACTTCTCGATTGCCTTGCACTGGCATCACGTTGACCGGGGCCCGCGCTGGCAGCCCCTCTTCGATGGACGCCAGGATTGCCTGGGTGCTGGATACCGTCAGATTCACGCCATTCTGCCGGAACAGGGCCTCGTTTTCAGGGTCGTTGACCAGGGCGATGGTCCGGCTCACTTTGAAGCGGTACTGGGCAATCTGGCATATCGCCAGGTTGTCCTCATCGCTGCCTGTGGTGGCGATGACCACGTTAGCCCTGGAGGCGCCCGCCTCTTCTAGTGCCATCGGCTCGGAGCCATCGGCCTTCAGGGCCGTGTTCCCCAGCTCGTTGACCAGGGCCTGCACCTTCTTGCCTTCGCGCTCGATGACGAAGACCTCGTGGCCGGCGTTCATCAGCACCTTGGCCAGTGAGAAGCCGACCCTGCCGCCGCCGATGATAACGATGTACATGCTTCAATACCTCACCAGGCCCAGGGGCCTTCTGCACCAGCCCGGAGGCTAGCTTCATGCACGGATGGCTTCCAAGATTAAGCCGGTGGAGACCCGGGTGGGGCTGACCACCGTGAGGCCCAGTTTGGCGTACATCTCGGTGCGCAATGGGTCGTCAATCCGGCAGACGACTCTGGACACCCGGAAGTGGTGTAGGGCTTTCTGGGCAGCCAGGGCGTTGCGGTTGTCCCGCCCGGACACCGCCACAAAGACGTCTGCCTCCTCAATGTCAGCACGCTTGAGGTCCTCATCCAGGGTGCCGTCACCCAGGAGGGTGGTTCTCTCGTCTTGTCGCATCTCCCTGGGCAGCAGGAGGAACGCCTCCGGCTCCGTGTCCATCAGCGTCACCTGGTGGCCCTCTCTCCACAGCGTGGTGGCAATCTGGGCCCCCACTCTACCGCTGC
The DNA here is from genome assembly GCA_016210325.1 of Chloroflexota bacterium. Lineage (GTDB taxonomy): Bacteria > Chloroflexota > Dehalococcoidia > Lucifugimonadales > HRBIN23 > JACQUK01. The sequence continues at coordinate 2,450 of JACQUK010000028.1, read as the reverse complement.
CCATGATGACGACACGCATCATTGCTCCTTTTGGGACCGGGCAACAAAGGGGGGAACACTGCTCAGCAGCGTGGCGACGCCCTCCGCTGGCACAGCCTCTCGCACCACAACGACCGGGCAGGGTGCGTTCTGGAGCACGTAGGTGACCATGGACCCCAGGGTAAAGATGCCATGCTGCCGCGTGTAGGGCAGACCCATCACCACGATACCGGCTTCCAGGTCTGTGGCCGCCCTCACTACGGCTGGCCCCGGGTCACGCGCCTGGAGCAGCTCGGCAGTCGGGTCACACCGGTGGTCCCGTACAGCCTTCTCAGCGGCGTGCAGGGCCTCCTCTGCCCTGGCAGAGGCTTCGGGCAGGTCGGCATCGACCGGGAACTGGCGAGGCACCTCAATGACGTAGATAACGTGAACCTTACCATGGCTGGCACGGCCGAGTAGACATGCCACGGAGAGAGCTTCAGAATCAACGGGATGGCCACTCACTGGTACCAGGACCGTCTTCGCGTCCATAGGTCCTCAGGTTTTCTACTTGCCGGGACTTTCGGGGCCTTCGATCACTCCCGATTATCTTACAAACGAAAAGTCCGGGCCAAGGTGTTGAATCCACGGATTGTCATTGGCCCTAGACAGGCGGAAGCTTGGGCTGCACGGCGCGCCATACCTCCTGGGCCACCTGGTCGGGTGGCTGTGCTCCGTTGATGACCACCCACCGTTTCGGTCCCTGCTGTGCCAAAGCCAGGTACCCTTCCCGCACACGACGGTGGAACTCCGCCACTGCCGCCCCGCTCTCTTCGCTGCACGTGGCTGCCGCGTCTCCTTCGAACCGGTCACCCACGGCGGCCCGACGCCGGCGCCGCGCCGCCCTCCAGGGCATGTCCAGGAGGATGGTGAGGTCTGGAGCCAGTCCGCCAGTAGCCACCCTGTTCAGACCGCGCACCAACTCCAGGTCCAGGCCTCGCCCATAGCCCTGGTAGGCCAAGCTGGAGTCGGCGAAGCGGTCGCATACCACAACATTTCCCCTGTCCAGGGCGGGCCTGATCACCTGGGCTACCAACTGGGCACGGCATGCTTCAAAGAGGAGCAACTCTGCTTCCGGTATGATAGGGGTAGACGTCTGCTTCAGAAGCCGTCGGAGCCGCTCACCGAGAGGGGTGCTGCCGGGCTCCCTGGCCAGCACCACCGTGTACCCTTGCCGGACCAGCCGTGCTCTGAGCCTCCTGGCCTGGGTACTCTTGCCGCTGGCCTCGCCACCCTCGAAGGTTATCAGGAGGCCCATTGTACCCCCTGCCTGCGGCGAAGGCCACTGCTGGGTGATGCCCGAAAACAGCGATTGACCCCCGTAGGGCAGGTTTCCAAACCTGCCCGCGGCGGACGGTCGGGTTGGGAAACCCGACCTACAGCTTGGATCGCTATTCTTGGGTAATGCAATCCTCTTGTCCGGGAGAGCCGCAGCTTTTGTCTTCCCTTGAGCTTCAGTGCTGCCCCGATGCCTCATGAGCGGTAGATGATGACCCGGCGACGGGGTTCCCGTCCGGTGCTCGCCGAGGCCAGATTGTACCGCTCCGCCAACTGGTGCTGCAATCGCCGCACATAGGCGCTGCGGGGGGCCAGCTCCACCGAGGGCTCTCCTTGCATGACCTGCGACACTGCGTCCTCGGCCTCTGTTAGCCCCTCCGCCACAGGGTCATCCTCTTTTCCCGGGTAGATAGTGATGCTGCGCAGGAACTGCTCAACCTGCGCAGGGGTGTTCTTGCGAAGGACATAGATGGGCCGGTTTTCCCGCTCTGCTTCCTGGAGGGTGCTGGTCTTGCGGCGGTACAGGGCCTTCGAGGTCAGGACCACATCGGCATCTTGGACCGTTTCGACCACCTGGGCGGCGGCGCCCAGGCGGGTGATGGCCTGGAGGACCTTATCTCGCCCGATGCCAACCGGCAGGACCCGTGTGGTGCTCAAGGCCGGCTGGGCTCTGGCCGTCGGGGGTGGGGACACCGGTGCGGAGAAGGTGGGAGGGCTGCTGTGCCCCCCCCTGCCCCACTCGCCCCCGAAGCGCCGTGACCCACTCCGGCCCATTGGCGGCGCGGCCATCTCGCGGAAGATTGGCGAGGTGCCGAGGGCAATAGGCTCGCCCTTGGCGTGGTGAAGCTCGCCCTTCTCGTCAATCCAGCGCACCTCTGGTGTCACCGTGTACCCCAGCAGCAGGGCATCCACGGTAGAGGCCACGTCCGGATGGACGGCCACCCGCTCCCAGTCCTGGATTTCCACCACAATGTCAAAGGTTGGCGGGGCCTTGCGCTCCAGAATGGTCTTCTGCGTGCCGCGGCGACGGGCCTCTTCGTCGCCCAGGGTCACCGTTTGGACGCCGCCCACCAGGTCGCTGAGGGTGGGGTTCAGGATGAGGTTCTCCAGCGTGTTGCCGTGGGCGGTGGCGATGAGCTGGACGCCGCGCTCAG
>JACQUK010000027.1 GCA_016210325.1 Chloroflexota bacterium | reverse complement strand
GGGGAGAAGACTGGTTTGAAACTGTCTGATGCGGCCCTGCCGCATCAGACAGTTTCCTTGAATAACAGTCCCCCTCTCCGTTGCGGAGAGGGGGACTACAGAGGGAGAGGTCGGGTCTCATTGACATTGTAATTAGTCAATTACCATCAGTGCCAGGCGGTGTTGGGTTATTTGGTCAACAACCATTAGTGCCAGGGGATAGTACCACCGCTGCAAACCACGCGGAACAGGCAGCCCCTATGTCTTGCTCTTGGTGGTATAATGCAAGTGAGGGGGTTGATGGGCGGGGAGATGTGGCGAGGGGGTCCCTCAGCAGGTTCGAGAAGGAGGTGCAGATGGTAAGGATCTACGTGATCTACCACAAGTGGCACTTTCCTCAGGATCGCCTCATTAGCTCCCAGGGTTCGGTCATCTAGTGGTGGTGAGTGCGGGAGCTAACGAGGAGATGCGGAAGCCGGAGGCTCCGCGCATAGCGAACTTCGCTGACACCCACGAGTGGGTCAGCCCGTCCGGTCCTCTGGACCGGGGAGTGGGGCCCCGACGAGGAATGCCGTGAAAGACCAGGCCAGGGCAATCGCCCTGGCCTGGCTTGTTGGAGGGGGTCAGCCCGCCGGCCTTCTGGACCCCGAAGTGGCGTCCACCAGCACTTTCAGTGTCGTTAGCAAATAGCCTACCACCACGACACCCCCAAGACCGATGGCAACGGGTGCGCCGGCCACAGAGGCCACGGCCCCTGCGAGAAGTCCGCCCAGGGGCGTGAAGCCAAAGGTCAACCCGTAGATGCCCATGACCCGGCCACGGACATCGTCGCTCACCAGGAGCTGGAACACCGTTCCCAGGGTGACATCATAGGCCATGAGAGCCGCGCCAGCCACACCCACCAGCACTGCGGAGAGGGCGAACCACGGCGAAAGGGCGAAGAGCAACAGGGACACGCCAGAGACGAGGGCCGTGCCGCCCAGCAGTTTGCCCTTGCCTTGATAGTCCCCCATGAGGGCTACGCCTACATTGCTGGCCATGGCCCCCGCCCCGCTGGCGGATGAAAGAACCCCAAAACCTATCGCCCCCACGTCCAGGACGTCTCGCGCCATCACGGGCAGCATGATGGTGTGGGAGAAGCCGAAGGTCTCCATCAGCAAGCTCAGGAGCAGCAGCCGGCGGAGGTCCCTTCTTCCCCAGGTGTAACCGACACCTTGGCGCACCGATTGCCAGAAGGGCTCCTTGAGTCCCCCGGCCAGGAACGCCCCCTTAATCGGGAGAAGACAGAGGATTCCGACACAGGTGCTGCCGGCAGCGAACAGGTAGCTGCTCCCTACCCCGAAGCTGGCGATTAGCCCTCCCGCAATCAGTGACCCGATGATGCGGGTAAGGTTGAAGGCGACCATCCGGGCGGCCATGGCATTCAGCAGCCGGCGGGGGCCTACCACATCATACACCAGTGCGTTGCTGGCGGGCATCTGCACCGCCTGCATCGCGCCAGAGGCCAGGGAAGCCACCAGCAGATGCCACAACGCCACGTGGTGCGTGACGGCCAGGACTCCTATGGCCAGGGCGACTCCGATGCTGGCCACGTGCGTCCACACTAGCACCTGTTTGCGGTTCAGGCGGTCCACCAGGGCGCCTCCCGGCGCACCGACAGCTACCGTGGCCACGCCTTGCAGGCCCGTGACCATGCCCACCCAGAAGGGCGAGTTGGTCAGCTCCAAGACCAGCCACCCCTGGGCGAGCATCCGCACACCGATGGCCATGGAGGAGAAGAAGAGGCTGCCCCAGAACCAGCGGAAAGAACGAGTCTCAAAAGCAAGAAACAGGCGGGCCCACCCTGCCTGTCTCGCCTTCCCCAGGGGTCTGTCGGAGCGATCCGGCAGGTCGCCCCGACTACCTGCCTCCATAGGCCCTCTCCCTGGTCACCCATTCCACCAGGTCCAGGGCCCCGTCAATGTCCTCCGCCGTGATGCCGTAATGCGTCACCATGCGCACCTTGCCGCGCTCCGGGAAAGAGGCCAGCACTCCCCTACCTTTCAGCGCCTCTATGAAGGCCTCGGCGGGCCTGTCTTTCACCTCAAAAATGACGATGTTGGTCTGAATCCTGCTGGGGTCCAGCACGATGCCCGGCATCCCCCCCAGGCCCAGGGCCAGGCGCTTGGCGTTTCCGTGGTCTTCGGCCAGGCGGTCCACCATGGTGTCCAGCGCCACGATGCCCGCGGCGGCGATGACTCCCGCCTGCCTCATACTGCCGCCCACCATCCTGCGGTTCCGTCGCACCTGGGCAATCACCTCCTCACTGCCGCACACCAGGGAACCCACTGGGCAACTCAGGCCTTTGGAGAGGCAGAAGGTGACGGTGTCCGCGGGGCGGGCTAACTCCAATGGCGCCACGCCCAGGGCAACGGCAGCGTTGAAGATCCTGGCCCCGTCTATGTGGAAGGCAGCGCCGGCGCGGTGCGCTATCTCCGCCAGCGTGCCAATGTCTTCGGATCCCAGGACACTGCCGCTGCAGCGGTTGTGGGTGTTCTCCACAGCGACCATGGCCGTGCGGGGCTGGTGCGGGTCCCTAGGGCGCATGGCCGCCTCCACCTGGTCGGGGTCCAACATGCCCCGCTCGTCGTTGGGTACAGTACGCATCTGCACACCGCCAAAGGCCGCCAGGGAAGCCGACTCGTACATCAGCATGTGGGCCTTGTGCCCCAGGAGGGCCTCATCGCCCCGCTGGCAATGGGTCAGGCCCGACACCAGGTTGCCCATGGTGCCGCTGGCCACAAAGACAGCCGCCTCTTTGCCCATGCGTTGCGCGGCCATGGCCTCCAGCCTGTTCACCGTGGGGTCTTCACCGAACACGTCGTCGCCCACCTCCGCCTCGTACATGGCGCGCCGCATCTCCGGCGTGGGCTTAGTCACCGTGTCGCTGCGCAGGTCTATTGTGGGCATGGAGAACCTCCTTAGGGGAGTAAGGTCAGAGCATGGTTCATCCGCGCCAGGGTGCGCTCCCTGCCCAGCACGGCCATCGTCTCAAAGAGCGGAGGCGTCACGTCCGTACCGGTCACGGCGATGCGTATCAGCATGAACAGGTCCCGCGTCCTGAGGCCCAGGCGCTCTGCCAGGGGGCGCAGCGCCCCCTCAAGGACTGGGGCGCTGAAGTCCGCGAGACTCTCCAGGACATCGCCCGCCTCCTTCAAGGCGGACACCCTCGCCTCAGGCCCGATGGGTATCTTCTTGAAGGGGGAATCGCCATAGGTCAGGTCGCGTACGAGAAAGAACCCGCACAGGTCCCAGGCCTCCTGGGGTTTCAGGGTGTGCAGCCGCTCCTGCACCAGCGGGACAACCGGGCGCAGGCTCTCGGTCGTGGGCGGCAACTCAAGGTCAATCGTCGTCTCCCTGGCGTGTCGCGCCAGCGCCTCGGCCAGGCGGCCCGCCAGGTCCTCCGGCGGCATCTGGCGGATGTAGACGCCGTTCATCCAGGTGAGCTTCTCCAGATTGAAGATGGCAGGCGATTTGCTGATGCGCTCTATGGAAAAGTGGCGCACCAGCTCCTCGCGGGACATGACCTCGGTCTTGTCGTCCAGGGACCAGCCGAGGAGGGCCAGGAAGTTGCACATCGCCTCCGGCAGGAAGCCCTGGTCACGATAGTCCAGGGTAGCCGTTGCTCCGTGGCGCTTGGAGAGCTTGGAGCGGTCGGGGCCCAGGATCATGGGCATGTGCCCAAAGAGGGGCGGCTTGTAGTCCAGGGCATCGTAGAGCAGCAGGTGCCGTGGCGTGCTGGGCAGCCACTCCTCTGCCCGCAGCACGTGGCTGACCCGCATGAAGTGGTCGTCCACCACGTTGGCCAGGTGGCAGGTGGGGAAGCCGTCGGACTTCAGCAGGACAAAGTCGTCCAGCGTGGCAGGGTCAAAGGCCACATCGTCCCGCACCAGGTCATGCACAACGATAGGCTCACCTTCCAGGGGCGTCTTGAAACGCACGACCCTGGGCTTCCCCTCCCGCTCCTGGCGCTGGGCATCGGACAGCTCCCGGCAGCGGCGGTCGTATCGTGGCGGCTCACCCCGGTGCTGCTGCTCCTTGCGCATGGCGTCCAGCTCCTGGGGCGTGCAGTAGCAGGGGTAGGCATGCCCCTCCTGCACCAGCCGCTGGGTGGCTCCCGCGTAGATGTCCAGCCGCTCCGACTGGATGTACGGGCCGTAGGGGCCGCCCACCTCGGGGCCTTCGTCCCAATCCAGGCCCAGCCAGCGCAGGGACTCCAGGAT
>JACQUK010000026.1 GCA_016210325.1 Chloroflexota bacterium | reverse complement strand
GGGTCTGCTCCGCCTCGGGGCTGGTCTGTTTCCATGGCACGATGGGCCTCCTGGGTGGTCTTCCCTTTGCGCGCACTCAGGATGTTACCCATGTGCCCAGTCTTTGTGTTACCAATGTACTCGGTCTGTACCGAATGTGCCCCTTCCCCCGCTTGCGGGGGAAGGCCAGGAAGGGAGACAGAGGCAGACTATTCAATTCAGGTCGACGAATTGCTACTCTCTTTGGAGGGCGTACCGATGGCGACACCCAGGGGTGTCCGCGAGGCGCCGTTGAGGGCCAGAGCTGCTACCTCTGCCCAGGCCTACGCATGGCTGCTGGTGGGCGTTGGCGCCGTCTCCTTCGCGGCGATCTTCATCCGGCTGGCGGCGGCGCCGTCGCTAGCGGCGGCAACCTACCGGCTGGCCCTGGCCTCCCTGGTGCTGGTACCCCTGGCCCTCTTGGGTGCCCGCCCCAGCCTGAAGCGGCTATCGCCTGGGCAATGGCGGATGCTCACCCTCGCCGGAGGATGCCTCGCGCTTCACTTCGCCTTCTTTATCGCTTCCCTCAGCTATACCTCCGTTGCCAGCGTGATGCTCATTAGCGTCACCAACCCCCTTACGGTAATGGTGGCCTCCTGGCTCTTCCTGCGGGAGCGGACCTCGCGGCTGGGGCTGCTGGGTGGTGGGCTGGCCGTGGCTGGCGCGGCGGTGATCGGGTATGGCGACTTCCGCCTGGGACGCCAGGAGTTGTACGGCGATGGCCTGGCGCTGCTGGGGATGGTCGCTATCTCCGCCTATCTGGTGCTCGGGCGACGCTTGCGAGGCGAGGTGCCTGTGCTGGCCTACGTCGCTCCGGTGAGTGGTCTGGCAGCCGGTATGCTCCTGGTGGTGAGCCTGGCGGCAGGCGTCCCTCTGTGGGGCTTCTCGCCCAAGACCTACCTGTTCCTGGGGCTTCTCGCTCTGGTACCACAGCTCATTGGGCACTCCTCGCTGAACTGGGCCCTGGGACACGTGCCCGCCGCCGTGGTGGCCGTAGTGGTGCTGGGCGAGGCGGTGGGGGCCATCCTCCTGGCCTGGGCGCTCTTGGGTGAGACGCCCACGGCCGCCGCTGGTGTGGGCGGCGCGCTGGTCCTGGCGGGGGTGTCACTGACGCTGCGACGCTGAAGGGCCCTCTAGTAGGGTGCTGAAAAACTCCTTTTGACCATCCCCCTGTCCCCCTTCCTCCGAGGAAGGGGGAAGAAATTCTAGCTGAGGGACACCCTCAGACTCCCGGCAATCCCGACTTGTCGGGACTGCACACCCCCTTTTTCAGCAGCCTGCTAGGAGGAGGGCACCGAGCGCCCCTTGCTACGGATGTACCGGTTGGCTCATAGCTACCGTAGATGTCTCGGTAGGCGGTCCCGCTTTTCGTTCCAGCGGGTTAGCCTTCCCGGTGCGGCAACGAGAAGACCGCCTTCCCTGTCACCATGCGGTCTCCATCCGACAGGTCCAGGTAGACGTCCGCCTCCAGGAGCCCCATCTCCTCGTCTTTGTCTGTCACAACGCCGTGGAGCTTCAGCAGGCGGTTATGAGGCACCAACTGTCGGAAGATGACGTCCAGCTTCTTCAGCTCCAGGCTGGGGCTCCAACGGGTCACCAGCTCGGCCAGAAAGGCCATACCCATGATGCCTGGCACAATGGCGTCGGGGAAGCCCTCGCGCTGGGCAACTTCCCGAGAGGTGAAGCGGTTGGACGCTGCCATGCCCCAGACCTTGCAGAAGTCCAGCACCTGGGCGTCGGTGGCTACCCGCTCCACCGGCCCGATCAGGTCGCCCAGGTCAACATCCTCAAAGTAGCGTTCCATCCCTGCCTCGGCGGTTTATCAAGGTACTCGTTGTGCTCTATTCCCGCACCATGTGGGAGTCCCGAGAGACCGCCACGCGCTCCCCCTGCTGGTTCACGAAGACCGTCTCCCAGACGATGAACACCATGGTGCCAGACCGTCCCGTCTTGGTGTAGACGTCAGCCAGGTGGACGCTGGCGGTGATGGTGTCGCCGGCGTAGATGGGGTGGAACGACTCCAACGCCTGGCCGGCGTGCATGCGCATCCTACCGAAGTTGAGTTTCACCTGGGGACGGTCCAGGTCGCGGGCGAAGAGGGGGCACATCAGGGGAGGTGCCAACAGGGCCGGGTGTCCCCTGCGCCGCGCCTCCTGCTCATCCAGGTAGAGGGGGTTGGTCTCGCCGATGATGCGGCAGTAGGCCAGGACCTGCTCTTTCGTGATGGTGAAGCTACCAGCCGGGAAGTCCTTGCCGAGCAGGGAGCGGTCGAACTCAACGGTCGGTTGGGCCAATGGCCTCCTCCCTGGTAGGGGTGGGCCTCACGTGCTACCGGGAAGCTACTTTACCACCTGGGCTCGGGTCTCCTCAAGGCGCACCGCCCGAAAGGTACCCTGGTGAAGGGCGGTCACCAGTTCCTCCGCGCTGCGGATTGGGCTGGGGAACTCTGTGAGGCAGGTGGCGATGGCGCTCACGAAGTGGGCGTCGCTGCCGCCGGTGCCCAGAAGGCCGGCCTGCTGCACCAGCGCGTCGGCCCGCTCGTTTTCCCCCTTGCGGCTCCCTCCATTAAGGTGCTCTACCACCCGTAGGGCGCTCAGGTCAAGGCCGTTGGCCAGGTGCTCCACCAGGCCAATCCCGTAGCGGCCCGGATGCGCCGGGACCGCAATGGCACCGGTCCGTTCGGCCTCCTGCATGAGGGCCAAGGCATCCAGACCCACATCGGCGAAGTTGAAGCGCTGTAGCAGGTGGTGGTTAACACCGTAGACCAGGAAGTGGCCATAGCGGGTATCGAGCTCGGAGCCCTTGAGCACTGTGGTGCCGTATTGCCGCGACAGCCACGAGTAGTCTATACCCTGATCGAACTTGCGATGTTCCGTGAGGACGATGCCGTCCACCTGGTAGCCCCGCTTGCGGAGCATCTGGACCCACTTCAGGTACTGCTCGACGGTGGCACGGGCGTCGTCTGAAGAGACGGAGTGGCAGTGAAGGTCCAGATAGTACATGGTGCAGATCGCCTTCGCTCCGGTGTGTGGGGTATTATACAAGCTTTTTACGAAAGGCGACAGCGGTAGGCCTCTTCTCAGCCATGGGGGCGAGGGCTACACTGATGGAGCGGGAGCCGCCCGGAAGCAGAGCCCCCTGCCGCTGGCGCGGGATATGGCTCCCGTAGACCGGCACGATGAGCTATGGAGAACGAAGAGTTCCTGAGGCGTGCGCAGCAGCGCATCGAGCAATCAACCGGCAAGGCTATTGAGCTGGCGGTGCAGCAGGACCAGCCGCGCAGCGTCAAGATTGATTTCAGCACCGCAGTCCCCAAGGTCTACTTTGGGGCCGATGCGCTGGTCTACCCGGGCATGGCCCGCATGTTCATCCAGTACGCCATCCTGAGCCTCCGGGAAGGGCGCCGCATCAGCGAGGAGGAGTTCCTCCATTTCCTGCGGCGCAATTGAAGAAAGTGCTACGACCTGTCGTGTGGAGGCATGCCCTTGGGCGGCTACCGTCTCCTGGAGCACACCGCCGATGTGGGTGTTGAGGCCACCGGGGGGGACCTGAAAGAGGCTTTCGCCAACGCGGCCCAGGGCATGTTCTCGGTGATCACTGACCTGGAGTCGGTCCAGGAGCGCCAGTCGCGCACCCTGGCGGTGACGGCTGGCGACCGAGGGGCACTACTGGTGGAGTTCCTGAACGAGGCCAACTTCATCTTTGAGGTCGAGAAGCTCCTCTTCAAGCGCTTCCAGGTGGAGGAGCTGACCGAAACGGCCCTCCGGGCCACAGGCTACGGGGAGCACCTGGACCCGGTCCGGCACCCCGTCCACTGTGTTGTCAAAGCCGCTACCTACCACCAGCTCGTCGTCGAGGCCAAGGATGGGAGCGCGCGGGTGCGCGTGTTCCTGGACATCTAGCCCCCGCCCAACTCCCAAGGGGCCGCAGGAAAGGGGCGTAGCTCCCTGGCGATGGCTCCCTCTGGGCTTGCTGGCCCGGGCTGGCCCTGGTAAGGCAACGGCCTCAGAGCCATCCAGGTACTAGGAGGGGGGTTGGCGGACCCCGTACTCCACCCTGGTGCTGCCACAGAGGCGGCATCGCCACCGGTCAACTCTGGGTACGTCTGCGGACGGAAAGCCCAGCCGCCACTGGAGCACCGTGGCCACGGCCTGGCTGCGGCTGCGGGCATGGAGCTTCCGACGCACGTTGGCCAGGTGGTTCTTCACGGTGTTGATGCTCAGGTGCAGTGCGCCTGCGATCTCCTTGTCAGAATAGCCCCCCATGACCAGCAATATGAGTTGCTGCTCGCGGGGTGTCAGGGCGCCGGCCGAAGGGGGCATAGGCTCTGGAGCGATGTTGGAAGAAAGCTCCGGTCTGGTTAGGCCCCTCTCCTCCACTGCTTCTGCCATGGCCAACTCCTCCCGAACGGTCGTGCGCGGCCCGCTCTGCACCGTCGCCTGGCGCCTGCAACCACATGCTGGGAGCACGCCCAGGGCCGGCGCCACTGGCTATTCTCAAGACACGCGGGGCGTTCCGCCAGTAGCCGGAAGCACTAGTTGTTGTGACTAGTGGGGTTGTTGCGATGTGACGATAGTCACAAGGTAGCATGGCCTATGTGACCCATTGGGGCAGGAGAAGGGCTACCGGGCGGCTTCAGCGGCCTTGGTAGTGGGCCCGTTGCAAAGGAGGAGGGTGGAGGCAAACGTGTCTGCCGGTGGACCAAAGCATTGCGGAGCAGTCAGGGACTCATCCCAGAATGCTCCTCGGTATCCCCTCCCCGCTGTGCCGGGGTGGGGGGGCATGATGCCGCCCCGACGTGTCGGGGTGGTGCCCGGGCAATTTCGGGATAGCTTCAGGTAATAATGCCGCCCCTGGTGGCGAGGTAGACCGCTTGGGCCCGGTCGCTCACCTGGAGCTTGGCCAGCAGGGCGCTGACCCGGTTCTTGATGGTCCCTTGGGAGTAACCCAGCTCCCTGGCAATGGCAGCGTTGCTCAGGCCGCGCGCCATAAGCTGGAGGAGCTGGAGCTCTTGGCCATCCAGGAGCTGCAAACGGCCCTGCTCTTCTGGACTCAGGGGCGTATAGCGAGTGGCCCACTCCTTGACCAGTTGGGATAGCAGGGCGCTGTCTACCAGTGACTCCCCTTGGGCCACCGCATGGACGGCGTGCAACAGAGTATGGGCTGAGAGGTCCTTGAGGACATAGCCGGCCGCGCCTGCCTCCAGTGCCTGCTTGAGGTACTGGGGGTCCGGATAGCCGGTGAGCATCAGGACCTTGGCGTGGGGCATCTGCTGCTTGATGCCTCTGATGGCAGCGAACCCGTCCATGTCGGGCATGCGGATGTCCAGGAGGACCAGGTCAGGGGCCAGGGCGGCGACTTGCTGGAGGGCCTGCCGCCCGTTGGAGGCCTCGCCCACCACGAGGATGCTCTTGTCCTCAGCCAGGATAGCACGCAGTCCTTCCCTCACGATGGACTGGTCGTCCACAACCAGGACTCGTATGGGCGACGGAGGCCGGTCCTGCAAAGGTGACTCTCTTCCCCACCAGTGAGGTCTGGTTGCACAGTGCGGCGCTGCCGAGATGCTGTTGTGTCGGCGGCTATAACATGACATCGGGCGCCTCGACTATCGTGGAGACGCCAGGGTGGAATGGCTCAGCACCGCTGCATTTCCGCTGTTATAGTAGCAACTCTGGTGTGGGGTTCAATACCTCCAGGCTCAGTCCTTCAGGCCTTGTGCCCCTGCGGACTGCTACCCGAAAATAGCGATTGACCTCCGTAGGGCAGGTTTCCAAACCTGCCCGGCCACGGCGGTCGGGTTGGGAAACCCGACCTACTTGTGCCCCTGTGGACTTTCAAGGGCGTTGGGGGTGGCGGGGCCTTTTCAGGGCACAAGGGTGAGGGGCCACGGGCCCGCCTGAAGGCGCTGGAGTTCCTCCTGAGCGGCGGGGAGGTCCGCCTTGTTATGGGCCAGCACCGCCACCCAGAGCTCCTGCCCTCCGTCGCCCGACTGCCGCTCGAAAAACAGGTGTCGCCCATCTTCTCCCCAGCGCACCTCGCTGTACTCCTGTCCCGCCGGCGTCAAAGGCCGCAGCCCCGAGCCGTTGGCGTTCAGGACGTAGAGCTGGCGGCCTTCCAGGATGAGGGCCTGGCCGTCGGGCGCCCATGTGGCCCGCCAGGCCAGGGCGGTGCTGCCAGTGGTGAGCTTGTCCAGCAGGAGCACATCTCTACCGGTAGCTACCTCTCGCGCCCACAGTTGTGCCCCGCTCTCCAGAAGCTTTGCGTACAGAAAGCGGGTGCCCGCGGGCGACCAGGCCTCCGGAGAGAACTGGAAAGGCACGCCGGAAAGCTCAACTCGGGACGTGCCGTCGGGGGCGAGCAGGGCTACCTGGTAGACCGGGTTGGCGGGGGGTGGTGGGAAGCGCGATTCCAGGTAGGCAATCCGGTCCCCGGAGGGCGACACCAGCGCGCGGAAGTCCGTGTCGCCCCGCAGGCCCAGGGGCAACGGGCTGAAGACCCGTGCCTGGGAGCTATCCCCCGACATTTGCCAGAGTTGCGTCTGGGGAGCGTTCGAGTTGCCTGAGCCCTCCACCCGGCGCTCAAAGATGATGCCCGCCTCCGCCAGCCATCGGTAGGGTGGCCCCCCCGGCTCCAGGGTGCTGGCCTGCCCTGAAGCCAGGTCGAGCTTCCAGAGGTTGGTGGGCCGCTTGGCCAGCTCCGTAGGGTCTGGGGAACAGCCATCCAGAGCGTAGAAAAGCGCCTCCTGGCTATCCGGGGAAAAGAGGGCCAGAGGGAACGGAGTGGGGGAATCGTTGGACAGCTTCTGTGCGGTCCCCCGTCCCAGGTCCACCAGCCAGAGGCCGCAATCCGGCGAGGGGTTGCTGGCGAGCTTGGCTACCAGCAGGCGGTCGCCCTGCGGCGTGCTGCTGGCAAGCTGGAGCAGGCCGCCCTGGGCCAGTTTGACCTCGCCAACGATGGTGGTGTCCTGAGCACGGGTGGGCGTCGCTGGCTCCGGGGTGGGGTGCCCAGGATTCGGTGTGCCGACGGTGGGCGTACCGCCCTGGCGGCAGGCGGCACCTGTCAGGGCCAAGCCCAGCGCTGCGGCGAGCAGCAAGGTGCCCTGCCAGCGCCTCAGCACGGTGTCCTTCCTAGGGGACCTGTGTGGCCGGAAGTCCAGCCCACGCGCTCGCTCCTCTCACTGTCTGCGCCTCAATGCTCTCAGGGTACGGCCCTGGGGCGTGGATGGCAACACCGCGTTGGGCTGCCGAGGGGTCCAGGGCGGAGGCACGTCCGGGTGGCGGGATGACCACAGCCGACCGGTGCTCTGTACCGGCAGGGTCTTTTAGTTATCGGCGGTTGTGGACAAAGGGCGATGAGGGTAAGCAGAATCAAGCTGGACATGCCCCACTGTCCAGAGTGCGGTGAGCCCTCCGGCTACCGCACTCTGAAGGGCGCGGCATACCCCACCTCTGGCAAGGGAGCGAACACGGTCGGGTTGGGAAACCGGACCTACCGTACAGGGGCTATTGGACCTTGCCGTCCAAGGGGAGTTTGAGGGGCGAAGCCCCTCAAGTCCACCATTCCCCCTTCTCCCAGCGGGAGAAGGGGGACCAAGGGGGATGAGGGACGAGAGCGAACCAGGCGGGGCGATAACCGAAAGACCCTGTCTGTACCGGTCGGCCGTTGACTTCCCCCTGCAAGGAAGGGGTATGATAGTACAGTCATGCCAACGTATGTCAGCAGTCACGGTAGGGTGTGATGCTTTGGTCACCAAGGGAGGAGGGAACAGGTTGGCGGTAATGGCTGGTGGAAGACGGGCGACCACGATAGGAGAGCTGCGGCGCAGCGAGTACCGGACTCTGTCGGTAAGGGAAGAGCTCCGCAAAAACATCATTGCCAAGATTCAGCGGAAGGAGCCAATTTTTCCGGGCATCATTGGGTATGAGGACACGGTCATACCACAGTTGGAGAACGCTATCCTGGCGGGGCAGGACATCATTCTCCTGGGTGAGCGGGGTCAGGCCAAGTCCCGGCTTATCCGCAGCCTGGTGGGCCTCCTGGACGAGGAGATACCCATTATTGCCGGCTGCGAGATCAACGATAGCCCGTACAACCCTACGTGCAAAGCCTGCAGGACCAAGGTGGCCCAGTTTGGCGACGATGTGGAGCTAGAGTGGCTGGCCCGGGACGCCCGCTACGCCGAGAAGCTTGCAACCCCTGACATCTCTATTGCTGACCTCATTGGCGAGATTGACCCCATCAAGGTAGCCGAGGGCCGCTACCTCTCGGATGAGCTCACCATCCACTACGGACTCATCCCGCGGACCAACCGCGGCATCTTCAGCATCAACGAGCTGCCTGACCTGGCCGAGCGCATCCAGGTGGGCCTCTTCAACCTGATGGAGGAACGGGACGTCCAGATCCGTGGCTACCAGGTCCGGCTGCCCCTGGACGTGTACGTGGTGGCCAGCGCCAACCCAGAGGACTACACCAACCGCGGTCGGATCATCACGCCGCTCAAAGACCGCTACGGCGCCCTGATCCGCACGCATTACCCGCGCTCCCTGGAGCAGGAGGTCGCCATTGGGGAGCAGGAGCGGACCCGTTTCGCCGACAGCGAGGAGCGAGTGCTGGTGCCCGAGTTCATGAAAGAGACGGTTGCCGAGTTCACCGCCCTGGCCCGCCGCAGTCCCGACATCAACCAGCGCTCGGGCGTCTCGGTCCGGGTCACCATCGCCAACCTGGAGACCATCGCTGCTGCGGCCCTGCGCCGGGCCATCCGCTACGAGGAGAAGGCTGCTCCCCGCGTCAGCGACCTGCCCTTCACCCACGCCTCCACGGCGGGGAAGATTGAGTTGGAGACGGTGGAGGAGGGGCGAGAGAGCCGGGTTATCGAAGAGCTCACCAAGAAGGCTGTCCTGAACACCTTCAGCCGCTACTTTAACGTGCGCGACTTTGACCTCCTGGTCCAGCGCTTCGAAGAGGGCCTGGTGGTAGAAACGGGTTCCGATGTGCCCTCCTTTGTCTACATGGAGAAGCTCAAGGACGAGGCTGGCTTTGGGCCTGCCTTCGAGCGCCTGGGTGGCCGGGCCCCGGAAGCGCTCTTCGCCTCGGTGGTGGAGTTCGTGCTAGAGGGTCTCCACCTGAACCGGCGCCTGAATCGGGACAAAGTGGAACACAAGTTCCGCTATCGCAGCTAATCCCTGCGACCGGCGACGCGAGCTGCCTGCGGGGACGGAGTAGTGGGCCATGTGGCTTTACCAATACTCGCGCTGGGACGGCACCCAGGCTGTCTTCCCGGTTGACGCCGACGATGTCATGGACCTCCTCTCGGACACCCTCATGGGGCAGGGCGACCTCTCCTCCGCGCTCCATACCTTGACCCAGCGAGGCATCGGCAACCGCCAGGGCAAGCACGTGGCTGGCCTCCAAGAGTTGCTCCAACAGCTCCGCCAGCGGCGCCAACAGGTCTTGGACCGCTATGACCTGGCCTCCGCGCTGAAAGAGGTCAAAGAGGAGCTACGCCAGGTGGCGGAGCTGGAGGAGAAGGGCATCCAGCAGCGCCTCGAAGAGGCCCAGCAAAAGAGGGACCAGCTTCGTCAGCAAGGGAAGACCGGTGGTCTGGAGGAGGAGCTTCTATCTCGCTTGGAGCGGCTAGCCCACCGCAACCAAGAGTTCATCCGGGGGCTACCCCAGGACCCTGCTGCCGCCATCACCCAGCTCCAACAATACGAGTTCATGGACCCTGGGGCCAAGGCGAAGTTCGATGCCCTTGTGAAGCGGCTCCAGGAGCAAGTGCTCAAGACCCACTTCCAAGAGTTGGTCAGCCAGGTTCGTGGCCTTACCCCGGGGGACCTCCAGGCCACCAAGGAGATGGTGCAGCAGCTCAACAAGCTGCTCGAGGAGCGGCTGCAGGGCGGGCGCCCCGACATCCGGCAGTTCCTGGAGAGGTGGGGACAAGCCCTGGGAGGGCGCCGTCCCACTACCCTGGAGGAGCTGGTGGAGCAACTCCAGGAGCAACTGTCCCGAATGGAGTCCTTTCTCAGCAGCCTTGACCCCCAGCAGCGGAAGGAGCTTCAGGACGCCCTGGCGGCGGCCCTCAAAGACCAGGGGCTGCTCAATGAGCTGGCGCGGCTGGCTGCCAACCTGGAGTCCCTTCATCCAATGGGGGCGTTGCGCCGGCAATACGCCTTCCACGGCCAGGAGCCAGTGACGTTAGAAGAGGCGCTGGCGGTGGTGGACCAGCTGCAGGGCATGGACGAGCTGGAGCGGCAGCTCAAGCGCACCAGCCACGGCGCCCGGCTGGCTGAAGTAGACCCCAGCTTGCTTCAGGAGGTCTTGGGGCCCGAGGCCCTGCAAGACCTGGAGCAGCTTCGCCATATCACCGACCTGCTGGAGAACGCGGGGTACATCCGCCGCGTGGGTGGCCGCTTCGAGCTCACGCCCAAGGGTGTGCGCAAGATCGGGCAGCAGGCCCTCAGGGAGATCTTTGCCTACATCAAGAAGGAGAGGCACGGTAACCACCTGACCCGCACGCCTGGGCAGGGTGGAGAGCACGTTGACGGCGCCAAGCGGTACGAGTTCGGAGACCCCCTGGACATTCACCTGGGGAACACCCTCTTCAACGCCGTCCTGCGCGGCGGCCAGGGGGTACCCCTGCACCTGGTCCCTGAAGACTTCGAGGTGCACCGCACCGAGCAGCAGGCGCTGGCCAGCACGGTGCTGATGATCGATCTCTCCCTCTCCATGGTCATGCGGGGGAACTTCCTGGCGGCTAAGAAGGTGGCGCTGGCCCTGGACAACCTGATCCGGACCATGTTTCCCAGGGACATCCTGTACGTCGTTGGGTTCTCCACCTACGCCCGCGAGGTAAAGCCAGAGAAGCTGCCCTACCTCACGTGGGACGAGTTCGACCCCTACACCAACATCCAGCACGGGCTGGCGCTGGCCCAGAAGCTCTTGGGCCACTCTCCTGCGGGCAGCAAGCAGATTGTCCTGATCTCCGATGGGGAGCCCACCGCCCACATCGAGGGGGGGCAGCTCTTTCTCCAGTACCCACCCAGCCCCCGCACAATCCGCGAGACGCTACGGGAGGTACGGCGGTGCACTAGCCGCGGCATTGTTATCAATACCTTCATGTTGGACCGCAGCGCCTATCTGGTAGAGTTCGTGGACCAGATGACCCGTATCAACCGTGGCCGCGTCTTCTATACCACCCCGGAGCGGCTGGGGCAGTACCTCCTGGTGGACTACTACACCAACCGCAAGCGAGTGCTGCTGTAGCGCCTTCTCCCTCGGGTGCCCTTCCACAGCCCTAGGAACCTATCCAGCAAATGCGAAACCGTGAGCCTTAGGAGAGTGCAGTCCCGACTTGTCCCGTGAGCGGGACTTGTCGGGACTGCCGGGGGTCTGGGGGTGTCCCCCGTTTCCCCTTCATTTCCCTCTTCCTGGGCAGGAAGGGGGTCTAGTATTTTGTCAACTTGAACATGACGGGACCTATAACCCCCATGCTGACCTTCCCCCGCTTGCGGGGGAAGGGATGTATACTCTCCCCCGTCGCACGGGGGAGAGTCAGAGAGGGGGTCTTGGCAGGCCATCACAACTAACTTGACAGAGTACTAGGGGGATGGTCGAAGCCAGGCGAAGAAGCGCACCAAAAGAGCGGGAAGCAACTTTTGAGGCAAAGCCCTTGTCAAGGGACCTGGGGGACACGGGCCTGTCCTTGTATCTTGGTAGGGATGGCGGGGCAGACCGTACTGTCCTTGGTTGCAAGACCGCAGCTCAGCGTGGTCGCCCCGCCGCTACACCTAAAGAGCCCGAACAGTTGCC
>JACQUK010000025.1 GCA_016210325.1 Chloroflexota bacterium | reverse complement strand
GGTCTTTTCGTTTTCGCCCCCTCTCTGACTCTCCCCCTTGCGGGGGCGAAGAGGGTCCCTTCCCCCGTTTCCGGGGGAAGGCGAGGATGGGGGACGAACGAGCGACAATGAAGAGACCCTGGGATGGGAGTGAGGCGTTGTGCCTGAGATGTGACCGTGGAGTCTAGCTTGACACTCCCTGGCGAGGCAGCTACCATAGCTTCGGGCCGAGGTAGCTCAGCGGTAGAGCAGCGGACTGAAAATCCGCGTGTCGTCGGTTCGATCCCGACCCTCGGCACCAGGCTGCCTGTCTCAGGTTGACCTGCTCACGGGGCCTTCCTATAATGAGGGTGTCGGGCGGAAGTAGTTCAGTGGTAGAACGCCTCCTTGCCAAGGAGGAGGTCGGGGGTTCGAGCCCCCTCTTCCGCTCCATTCTTTTTCCCCAGGCCGAAGTGGCGGAATGGTAGACGCGACGGTCTCAAAAACCGTTGGGGGCAACCCCGTGCCGGTTCGACTCCGGCCTTCGGCACCACGTTTCGCTGGCTTTGTGTTCGCTACAGCGCTGATCCTGGCTATGCTGCTTGGCGTTGCCTGCGGCGGACCGGCACCCAGGCCTACATCGTCGCCACGAGTGACCCCTACCTCAAAAGCTGCTTCCCAGACCCCTGCTCCGGGCACCAAAGAGCCAGACCGCCCTACCATCCCCTACCCGGTCCTTACCAGCGAGGGGGTCAAGGTACAGCCGGGGACTTTCTTCGGGACCTACAAAACAGAGCTTGCCCCGATCCAAACGCCCTCGGATGTGATGCGGATAACGGGGCGTGTCACGCTGGTTGGGGCCAAATCGAAGAACTTCCTGGTCACCAACTATCTGGAGACCTTCTGCTACTCCTCTCCCGGCACACCCGAGCTATGCCATCCGCTGCCCGAGAACGTGAGGCAACTGTTGGACCTGCCCTACTCTCAGTGGTGGGTTGGCGAGTATGTGCTGGCCCAGTCTGGCGAGACATGGATATGGGAGATGAAGAGGCCCAAGCTACCGACCGGGCAGTTGGAGCCGAACATTGCAGGTTTCGACCTTTACGTGTATGCCCAACCTCAAAAGGCGGGCGAGTTCAGCACCGTCTTCAAGTTTGAGAACCTGAATGCGACCTTCGGACAGACCGTCAGGTTCCCTGACATCTCTCTGGACTTGTCAGAGGCCGCCGGTCCCACAGCCTGGGTCTTCTTTCCGGAGCGCTGATAGCCTACGGTTGGCTGCCAGGCATAATGGTTTCGCCGAGACCCTCTTGCTTGTACTCCTGTCCTTTGCGCCACACCTCCTCCACCGTGGCGGTGATGACCCATTCCTGGTGCTGGTTGGTCTGCCCCTTGATGCTGGCCGGGACCCCAGCGACGAGAGAACGTGGTGGGATTTTGCTGCCGTACAGCACCACGGCGCCGCTGGCGATGAGGGAGTGGTCGCCGACCTCGACCTTTTCAAGGACTACGGAGCTGTTCCCCAAAAGGCAGTAGTCGGCTACCCGCTTGCCGTGGAACACCACGTTGTGGCCGATGGTGATGTAGTTCCCCAGCTCGGTCTCCTCGTCAGCGTGGACGATGCTGCCGTCTTGGATGTTGGTGTGGTGGCCGATGACCAGCCTGGCTTCGGCTCGGATGACGGCGCCTGGCCAGACGGAGGAGTAGGCGCCGATCTCCACGTCGCCGACGATGTAGGCCGCTTCGCTGATGAAGGCGGTGGGGTGGACCTTGGGTGTTTTCCCGCGCCATGTCCGAATCAAGCTATCCCTCCTGCCTGGAAGTTGTCCGGAAACTTGCTCGCACACCGCCCCCTGAAGGGGACGGCATGATGCCCCACCCATCAGGGTGGGGTCGAGGGTCCAGTTTCCGGATGGGCTCTGGTCGTGTGGGTCCTGGGACCTGACTGGCTGCCCTTATGTTGTGCTTCAAGGGATGCCTTGAGCCGTACTATGCCAGCATGGTGGCCAGCTATGATACCACATTGGCAAGGCGAGCCCGCCCTCAGTGGCGCGTGGTCCACGCACCGTGCTCGCTACGCTGGCTGCGCCTCGATCGCCGTTGATGTGGTATCATCACAATTACTATCGAATGGGTGTCTTTAGTATCGAGGTGTGAACGCGAGATGCTAGGGCAGGCGGCGGACTCCGGGCAAACGCCCTGGCAGGAGCTGGTGACCCACGATGGCCTCTTCGTCGTGGACCTGCGCCAGCGCATCCTGTACTGGAGTGCCAGCGCTCAGCATATCCTTGGCTACCGGGCCGAGGATGTGGTTGGGAAGCCGTGCTACCAGGTGCTGGGCGGACGGGATGTGCAGGACCACCGCGTCTGCCGACGGAATTGCCCGGTGATGGCCAACGCCCGGCGTGGCCGTCCTGCCCCAGACTACGATATCCTCTGCGCCAGCGCGACGGGGTCGGAGCGGTGGCTTAACATCAGCGTGGTCATCCCGAAAGCGGGCCGAGAGCCGAGGCATGTCCTTCACCTCTTCCGGGACGTGACTAATCGCCGCCGTACCGAGGAGTTTGCGCGGCGGGCCAGCGTGGCGGTACGACGCCTGCTCAGTGAAGGCAATAGCTACCTTGCTGACGGCGCTGAGCCGCGCCCGACGCCGCTGCCCAAGCTCTCTCGGCGCGAGATGGAAGTGCTGCGCCTGCTGGCGGCGGGCATGAGCACCCGGCAGATAGCTGAGACACTGGCCGTGCGACCCGTTACCGCGCGAAACCACATTACACGCCTTCTCACGAAGCTGGGGGTAGAGAACCGCCTTCAGGCTGTGCTCTACGCCTCGGAGCGCCACCTCATTTGACCCCTCCAGAAGCCCATACGCTCCCCGACGCTGGTCGCTTGGTGTGTTTGCACCTAGTTTCGGCGGACTCCCCTGTGACAATGTGCCGTGAAGGGTATCACATGGTGCTGTGCCTCTTGGGGTCGGTGGCCTTCGGTCTTGAGGGCCGGGCACCAGGATGCGAAGTCCGCGTCAGCAAGGCCGGGAGAAAGTACCACGTCTGTCCCCGTGGCGGGGGCCGGAAACGGCACTGGGCGAAAGGAGGCCCGTCCTGAGGCGGCACGTGCTGGTGGTCGCGCTCCTTTGGGCTGCCCTCACCTTCGTGGGCGAGGTACTGGCGGTGCGCCTTACCCCGTTTCGACCTGCCGCGGCCGAGGAAGGTGACCTGATAGACTCAGCTTTCCGGAGCCTCACCATATTGTCGGTCCCCGTGCTGGCCTTTGTGCTGGCCGTGTTGGCCTACAGCGTGCTCCGCTTCCGCGTGCCAGGCGACCCAACGCAGGACGGTCCCGCCATCCGGACCCACCGGCCGACAGTCACCACCTGGCTCCTGGTGACCACTGGCCTGACCGTGGCGGTGATCATCTTTCCGGGCACCACCGGCCTCCTGGAGCTGCACGATCGTGCCCGGCACGTGGACATGGTGGTACAGGTGCAGGCGCAGCGGTATGCTTGGAAAACGACGTACCCCGAGTACGGCTTTAGCACCTGGGAGCTGGTGCTGCCAGTAGGGCGCCGGGTGCGCGTTGAAGTGACCTCAACGGACGTTATCCATTCCTTCTGGGTCCCCGCTTTCCGCATGAAGGTTGATGCTGTCCCCGGGCTGGTTACCACTACCGTCGTGACCCCCAGCAAGGCTGGGTCTTTCCAGGACGACCCCGACTTTCGAATCCAGTGCACTGAGCTATGCGGCGTCGGCCACTCGGTCATGAGGGCCCCGGTGCGAGTCGTGGAGCTCAGCGAGTTTGAGGCCTGGGTTGCTCAGCAATCCCGTAGCCAGTAGGAGCACAGGATGGCTTTCGCTCCCTTGCTGAGAGGCATTGGCTTCGGCGCGGTTGGGTTCCTGCTGGGCAGCGGGCTGGGCGCCATCGTCAGGGTTACTATGGGCCTGGACCCGTGGTCAGCCGAGGCCCTTGTGGTGGTAGGGTATATCTTCGGCCTCGTTGGCTGGTTGCTGGGTGTGGGCGTGTGGGGCACCTGGGCCAGGGAGTGGTTCGGACTGGCCGCCAGACGCGGCGAGGCCCAGGGATGGCGCCGCTATCTACGTTTCTCCACCGATCACAAGGTTATCGGGGTGCAGTACCTGGTGACGTTCCTGGTTGTCATGCTGCTAGGTGGCGTCCTGGCGGTGCTGATGCGTGCGGAGCTGATGGCGCCGGGCAAGACCATCATGACGCTGAACACCTACAACAACGCCATGAGCCTCCACGGCATCCTGATGGTGGCCGTGGCGGTGGCTGCTATCATCGGCGGGCTGGGCAACTTCCTGGTGCCCCTCCTCATCGGCGCCGAGGACGTGGCCTTTCCGCGGCTCAATGCCCTGAGCTTCTGGGTCATCCCGCCCGTGGCGGTGCTCTTGCTACTCACCCCGCTGATGGGTGGCTTCGACTCGGGCTGGACCGCGTATCCCCCCTTGAGTGTGATCAATGCCCAGGGCCAGACTCTCTATCTGCTGGCATTCATCACCTTCGGGTTCTCCTCCATTCTTGGAGGCTTGAACTTCATCGCCACCGTGATCGCCATGCGGGCGCCGGGCATGACCTGGTCCCGGCTGCCCATCTTCGTCTGGTCCATCTTTGCGGCCAGCCTCATCAGCCTGACCGCCACTCAGTTTGTTGCCTTTGCGCTCCTCTCGGTGCTGCTGGACCGGGTGGCTGGGACCTCCTTCTACGACGCCACCCAGGGGGGCAACGCCCTGCTGTACGAGCACCTCTTCTGGTTCTACTCCCACCCTGCGGTATACATCATGATCTTGCCCGCCTTTGGGGTTGCCCTGGAGGTGTTAGCCCACTTCTCGCGCAAGCCGCTGTTTGCCTACAAGTGGGTGGTTGGAGCCTTCATGGCTGTAGTGGGGTTGAGCTTCCTTGTGTGGGCTCACCACCTCTTCACCAGCGGCATGAGCGACTTTCTCCACCTGCCCTTCATGGTGACCACGGAGCTGATCTCCATCCCCACGGGCATCGTCTTCCTCTCCTCCCTAGGGACCATCTGGCTGGGCCGCCTGTGGCTTACTACTCCCATGCTGTTCGCCCTGGGGTTCCTGTTCAACTTCCTCATCGGGGGAATCACCGGCATCTTCTTGGCAGATGTGCCCACTGACCTCCACCTGCAAGATACGTACTTCGTGGTAGCCCACTTTCACTACACCATTGTGGGCGGCGAGGTCTTCGCCTTGCTGGCCGGGGTCTACTACTGGTTCCCCAAGCTCACCGGCCGAATGTACAGCGAGCGCCTGGGCAAGCTCCACTTCTGGTGGGTGCTGCTGGCCTACAACGTGACGTTCATCCCCATGTTCTGGGCTGGGCTCCACGGCATGAACCGCCGCGTGGCCGACTACTCGCCAGAGTTGGGGGGCATCAATCTCTTCATTAGCATTGCAGCCTTTGTGCTGGCCGCCAGTTTCCTGTTGATGCTGGTCAACCTGGCCCGTGCCTGGGTGCGCGGCCCGGCGGCCGGCGCCAACCCCTGGAAGGCCAGGACGCTGGAGTGGCAGACATCGTCGCCGCCGCCTGCGGAGAACTTCCCTGCTGAGCCGCAGGTGGTCGGAGCGCCCTATGACTACGGTGTGCCCGGCTCGCGGCATGCTGTGGTGGCCGCTAAGGGGGCCTCGGAGGGTGAGGAGAAAAGGGACGGAGATGCCGCGCCCCGGAACCAGGAGGACTGACGCATGCAAAATGGCCGCCTAAGATCTGCTCTGGCCCGGGGCCGCTGGGTACTGGTTGCCCTGGTGGCGCTGACTGTGGTGGAGTACGCAGTGGCGCTGGTGATGAAAAGCGGCAACCTGCCCTGGATGATCATCATGAACCTGGTGGACGCTGTGCTGATCCTCTACTACTTCATGCACATCGCCCAACTGTGGCGGAAGGAGGAGTAAGTGGCGGTCCAACCTGAAGCGTTGGCTCGGCACCGCCTCAGCCGCATGGCCCTGAACCGGATGGGGCTATGGCTCTTCTTGCTCTCCGAGACCTTCTTCTTCGCCGCCCTTATCTCCAGTCGCTACTACCTCCAGGGGCTTGCTCGGCCCGAGACGCTGAACCAGGCCCTGGGCTTGGGCATTACGATGGTGTTGCTGCTGAGCAGCTTGAGCGCCTACCGGGCCGAGACCTGCATCGCCCACGGGGACCGGAAGGGTTTCCAGCAGAACCTCCTGGCCACCATCGCTTTGGGTCTGCTATTCGTAGTAGGCGTGGCAATGGAATGGCGAGAAGCCTTCGTTCACTTTCCGCCCAACACAGGGTTCGGCAGCATCTTCTTCACCATGACTGGCATCCACGCCTTTCACGTCTTGAGTGGGCTGTTGGTCCTGACCCTCGTCTACATGCTGGGTCGCAGAGGGCATTTCAGTGCAGGGAGCTCATGGGGCGTGGAGGGGGCAGTCAAGTACTGGCACTTTGTTGATGTTGCCTGGGTATTCATCTACCCCACGCTGTACCTGGTAACCTGACCTTGCGCTAAGATGCACCGTTCTTGGTCCACCAGAACAACGGTGGAGTGGTGGGCCTCCAGGGGCTGCATAAACAATCAAAAGCCCCGCCTTCAGCGGCGAGGCAGCTTTTATCAAGGGAGTAGAGAGTGTTCCTGGCCTAGCCCCGGCCTGGTGGCTTCCGCTAGTGAGCCGGGGTGGAAAGCGCCCCTGTGCTAAGGTCCTCGTGGAGTTCCCGCAGGTCCTTGCTGGTCTCCACGCTCTTCCAGTAGGCGGTGCTCTTGAAGCCCCAGAGCAGGCCGCGCACGGCGAGGAGGGGGAAGGTCTCAGTCTCGTGGTCGCCCTTCTCCGGGAGGTAGTCCACCACCAGGCGGGACAGCACGTACACGCCGGCGTTAATCCAGTAGGGGAGGACCTCCTTCTCGCGGAAGCCGCTGATCCTGCCGTCGGGCCGGGCCTCCACGATTCCATACGGACTACGGTAGGGTGTCAGCATCAGCGAGGCAAGGCTATCGTGGGCACGGTGGAACTCCAGGAGGGGTGCAAGAGGCTGCTGGGTGATGATGTCGCCGTTGGTGGCGACAACCCGGCGCTCTTCAGGCAGGATAGACAGCAGGCCGCGGCGCAGCGCCCCGCCCCGCCCCAGGGGCTCGTCTTCCACCAGGTAATCGAGTTGCAGCCCCACCTTGGAGCCATCGCCAAAGTGCTTTTGGACTACGTCGGCGCGGTACCCGCAGAGGGCCACCACCCGAGTCACACCGTTGGCTTTGAGCCAGCGGAGGTGGTACTCCAGCAGCGGCACACCATCTACCTCGACCATGGGCTTGGGCCGGTGCTCGGTGTAGGGCCGCAGGCGTTCACCCTTCCCGCCCGCCAGGACCAGCGCTGTCAGCGACATTGGACGCTCCCCAGGGTAGGTTTGGCTTCAGAGGAGACCGGTGATGCAGAGACTGGAGGTGAGGGGATTCGAACCCCTGACCCCCTGCTTGCAAAGCAGGTGCTCTCCCACTGAGCTACACCCCCGTATGCCTGTGTCAGTATAGGCACCTAGGGGCAGCACCGTCAACGTGGGATATGGCCCTCTGGAGACTGGAGCGGTCTGTGGGTGGGGGGCCGGAAACAGAAGCGGGCTGGTCCCGAGGGTCGGAGCCAGCCCGTGGTGCGCGTTGGCAAGGCGAGAGTGAGAGGAAGGTCGGTGGAAAGCCCAAGTTCCCCTTGGCGCCACCGCCCCAGGGCCCCCGGGGAGGGGGTCCGCCGGCCCGAAGGCCGTGGTGGTGGCCCACCGACCTAGGAACGGGGCCTGGGGGATGCACGAGGCACCCCTTGCCCCAGCTCCCTAGAAAGGAGGTGATCCAGCCGCACCTTCCGGTACAGCTACCTTGTTACGACTTCGTCCCAGTTACCAGCCCCACCCTCGACGCCTGCCTCCCCGACCGAAGTCGGGGTTAGCCCGGCGGCTTCAGGTGTTGCCGGCTCCCATGACGTGACGGGCGGTGTGTACAAGGCCCGGGAACGTATTCACCGCCGTCGGCTGTCCGGCGGTTACTAGCGACTCCATGTTCACGGAGGCGGGTTGCAGCCTCCGATCCCCACTGAGGACGGGTTTGCTGGGATTGGCTCCGCCTCGCGGCTTCGCTCCCCTCTGTCCCGTCCATTGTAGCGTGTGTGTTGCCCAGGACGTCAGGGCCATGCGGACTTGACGTCATCCCCACCTTCCTCCCCATTGTGGGGGGCTGTCCCGCGTGAGAAATCAACACGCGGCGG
>JACQUK010000021.1 GCA_016210325.1 Chloroflexota bacterium | reverse complement strand
TGGATGTCATGCTGAGCGAAGCGAAGCATCTCAGGCGAGGCGTGGAGACCCTTCACTCCGTTCAGGGTGACAACCGAAAGAGCCTGACCTCCTGCCTGCTGTCCTCGCTTCCCAAGCCGGGGCTATGCTACCCTTGTATGCAGGGGGCGTCAATGCAAGAAGGAACGAGCCGCAGACCCCCGGTTGGTGGCCGAACAGGTAGTAAAAAGGCCACCCTGAAGCGCACCATCATGGGGGCCGTCCTGGGAGCAACTCCCGGAGGGATTCTGCTCCTGTGGACCGTGCCCGTCAGTGGAGAAGGAGAGTTGACCCTGGGGGTGATGGGCATTCTCTTGGCCTTCTGGGGAGGCGCGGTGGGCGCCCTCGCCGGGGCGTTATGGCGGTAGAGGCTATTCGGAAACTGGGCTTCCCACACCGCCCCTGAAGGGAGCGGCATCATGCCCCCGCCTCGACGCGTCGGGGCGGGGGCATGCAAGAGACTGTCGAACAGCTTCCAGGGCATGATGTGGTGCGCCACTACTGCCCATAGCCCCGTGTCCCCAGCGCACCGGGAGGTCCCAGCAACCAAACAACCCCAAGAAAAGCGATTCAAGCTGTAGGTCGGGGTTCCCAACCCGACCGTCGCGGCCGGGCAGGTTCATCCCGACGTGTCCCGATGAGTCGGGACACGTCGGGATGCCCTACGGAGGTCAATCGCTGTTGTCGGGACAACATGCGCCTTGCCCAGGCGGTCCATTACCCGTAAGATAGGGCTTCACAGCGCGCTGAACGCCAACCGCCGAGCCTGACCGCTATGACCTGAGTCGCTATCATCAAAACGCTGCGGCTAGGGGGGGAGCGATGCCTGAGCCCCAGTTCACCGTCTCGCCCGCCGTCCTGACGGGCGAGACAGCTGACGTGTACTTCCACAGGACGGTCTCCATCCTCCGCAATGAGGGGATTAACCCCGTTGTGGTGATGGACATCTTCCCGCAGCGCAAGGGTATTCTGTGCGGCGTCAAGGAGGTGGTGACGCTGCTCCAGAAGGTGTTGCCCCGCACGGTGAGCCAGGTGTGGGCCGTGGATGAAGGGGCGGAGGTCCAGGCCCGGGAGATCGCCGTCCGCATCAAGGCCCCCTATTGCAACTTTGGCCTCTACGAGACGGCCATCTGTGGCACCCTGGCCCATTGCACGGGCTGGGCCACTGCCGCTCGTGAGTGCGTGGAGGCCGCTGGCGACATCCCGGTCGTCTCCTTTGGAGCACGGCACGTCCACCCCAACGTAGCCGCCATCATGGACTACGCCGCCGTGGTCGGGGGGTGCACCGCCTGCTCCAGCGTGGCCGGGGCCAGGCTGGCAGGAGTGACTGCGGCAGGGACCATGCCCCACGCCTATATCCTCTGCGTGGGCGACACGGTGAAGGCGGTGCAGCTTTTCGACCGACACGTCCCGCCGGAGGTCTCCAGAGTGGCTTTGGTGGACACGTTCAAGGACGAGGTGGAAGAGACCCTTCGGGTAGCCAGTGCCCTGAAGGAGAAGCTGCGTGCGGTACGGCTGGACACGCCGGCGGAGCGAGGGCGTGTAACACCGGAGCTGGTGAACGAGGTCCGGGCCCACCTGGACCTGAACGGCTTCAAGCACGTGGAGGTCTTCGTCAGCGGCGGCATAACCCCTGAGCGCATCCGGCGCTTTTTGGAGGCCGGATGCAAGATAGATGGCTTCGGCGTGGGCGGCTACATCACCTCTGCCCCACCCAACGATTTCACGGCCGACATCCGCGAGGTTGAGGGGAAGCCTATTGCCAAGCGGGGCCGCCTCCCCGGCGCCGCCCCCAACCCACGGCTGAAGAGGGTCTTCGGGCCCTCAGAGGAGGAAGAGGCTGCGCCCTCCGAGGCCAACATCGGAGAGCTCAACAGGTCGCCACGGGGGTGAACCCATGCCCAGGATGACAGACCAGGAGTGGCATGCCTACCTGCGGCGAAGGAACATCGCCAGCTTGGTCACCCTCAAGGCCGATGGCTCGCCCCACGTCTCTCCCGTGTGGTACCTCCTCGATGGTGCCGCCATCTATGTCTTCACGGGAAAGGGGACTGTCAAGGCCCGCAACCTGGCGCGTGACGCCCGGGCCGCCTTCTGTGTGGCCTCGCGCACGCGGCCCTACCGTGCCGTGCTGCTGGAGGGGCAGGCCACGCTCCTGGAGGAAGGGTTGGAGGACATGGTGCGCCGCATCTCGGTGCGCTACGCTGGCCGCCGCGAGGGGGGGACGTACGCCCGGCGGGTGCTGTCCCAGGGTGGCCTGGTGCTCATTCGGCTGGCGCCAGAGAAGGTGATGGCCTGGAGCATTGACCTCGGCGAGGACTGAGTGCCTATCCAACAACACAGATCGTCTACCCCACCCTGAAGGGTGGGGCATCATGCCGCCCCCTTCAGGGGGCGGTGTCCAAGCGGGTTCCCCGATAGGCTCGAAGACCCGTGCTGTGCTGCTACTCCAACTTGTGGCCCAGGGCCATGTAGGCCTCGGCCACATCCGGAAAGTGGCCAGCTTCGCGGTTGCTGAAGACCCTCTCGCCATTAGCGTACAGGTCAAAGATACCATCGCCAGCCGGCGTCAGGGTGAAGGACTCGATGTCCTCGGCGAAGATGTTCAGCAGCTCCTGGGCCAGCCAAAAGGCGCGGAGCTGGTAGCCGCAGGGCAGACAATACTTCAGTTCCACCTTGAGCTTTTCCGTCATGGCTCCTTCCCGTACCAGGGTATGCTCCCCCGTGGAGGTCGGCGGCGCTCCACACGTGGGGGCCAGTCAGCCCAGCAGCCCCATCAGGCAACGCCACTGTAATTCAGATGCACTTCCCGGGTCAACGGTGCTGGAATTCGTCCCGCTCCAATTGACTCACCCTCTGGCCGCTCCTATGATAAGGGGAGCACCTTACTTCTCCCCTAGAGGACAACATGGCTTCAGCCCTGGTCACGCCAGTCCTGGTCAGTGCTGGTCGTCTGGAGACCGAGTCGCCCAACCTCTGCACGTTCCGTGGGAAGGGCCTGCTCCAACAGGTCACTTTCTACACCCTGGTGGAAACGACGGCACAAGACAACCCTGACCTCTGCTCCTGGGCCGCTCGGCGGCTCCGCGACCTGATAGGCCACTCACGGGGGTCCTTGACCTCGGCCCTGCTCCAGGCGGTGCAAGGGTGCCACCAGGAGCTGCTGGCAGCCAATCAGCAGGGGGAGCCGCAAGACCGCGTGGGTCTCGGCATCACCTGCCTGGCCCTCCGCACTGACGAGGTGTACCTGGCGACGGCAGGGCCATCGCTAGTCTACGTGCTGGACGGCCAGGGCGTCCGGAACGTGGGAGTCGCCAACGCCCTGGAAGGAGCAGTGGGCCTGGCGGCTAGCCAGCTCCCGGTCAACCTCCACCGTCTCACCAGGGGAGAGGCCGGAGCAGCGCTGGTGGCCATGTCCTCCCTTTCCAGCATGGTCACCTTGGAGGGCGTGAAAGCGGTGCTGACCGCAGCCCCCCAGGAAGCGCTTACTCGATTGCAACTGCTGGTGCGTCAAGAGCCCTCCTTCGCGGCCCTCCTGGTCACCTGGCCCAAGGAGCAGCAGCCCCGTAGGGCGTGAGAGCCTACCCTGCAAGACCCCGCACAGGAGAGTTGGCGTGCGCATCCTGGGTATCGAGACGTCATGCGACGAGACCGGTATCGGCGTGGTGGAGGACGGCCGGCGCGTCTTGAGCAACGTCATCGGCTCCCAGGTAGAGCTGCATGCCCGCTACGGAGGCGTGGTGCCCGAGGTGGCCTCCCGCCAGCACATCCTGGCGGCGGTCCCCATCCTCGGCCAGGCCCTGGAGCAGGCGGGTACGGCACTGGAGCAGATTGAAGCAGTAGCTGTGACCATGGGCCCCGGCCTGGCAGGCTCCCTCCTGGTGGGGCTGAACTTCGCCAAGGGGCTGGCTTTTGGCCTTGGGCTGCCGCTGGTGGGGGTGAACCACCTGGAGGGCCACATCTACGCCGCATGGCTGGGTGAGGGCCCCGACCCTGCCCAGGAGCCAGGCTTCCCCTTGCTGTGCCTCATTACCTCCGGCGGGCACACCGACCTGGTGCTGATGCAGGGCCACGGCCAGTACGCCTTGCTGGGGCGCACCCGCGACGACGCGGCGGGCGAGGCCTTCGACAAGGCGGCGCGGGTCCTGGGTCTGAGCTTCCCCGGCGGGCCGGAGATCCAGCGGGTGGCCCAGGGGGTCCAGGCCACCGAAAAGCTGCCACGGGCATGGTTGCAGGACTCCCTGGACTTCAGCTTCAGCGGCGTGAAGACCGCCCTGCTACACCGCGCCCAGGCCCGGGGGCTCTATCCTGCCCGGCCGGGGGAGACGGTCACCCCAGACCCGGCTGCGGTGGCGGGCTTGGCAGCCTCGTTCCAGGAGTCGGTGGTAGAGGTGATGGTGACCAAGGCCGTGGAGGCAGCCCAGCGGCACCGTTGCCGCGGCATCCTGCTGGGAGGGGGTGTGGCCGCCAATGCCCTGCTTCGGCAGCAGATGAAGAAGCATAGCCCGGTGCCGGTCCTCATCCCACGGCCCATCCTGTGCACCGACAACGGCGCCATGATCGCCGCCTGCGCCTACTACCGCTTCCAGCAGGGGGAGCGGCACACCATAGACCTGGACATCTACCCCTCACTGCGGCTGGGGTAACGGGCTGCCCGACAGACCGAGCACAGGCGGGCCGTCACCCTTCCACGGCCCAGGATGAGCGGGTCCACAGCTCCGGCTCATGGTGGGCTGGTGGAACTGCGGGGCCAACAATACGTGCAGTATTCCGTCCTAGGAGCAAGGATGGGACGGCTGACGGAGGGTCGAGCCGGGTCGTATCTGCAGATGGTGCAGGGATTGCCCGGCGCGCTTGACAGGTCGTTCCACCCCTCGTAGTATGGACCCGGCGCTAGTGCTCCAGAGCACAGCGACTATTGCGGCAGGCTCAGGCCTCCGCGTCGAGGGTGCGAAAGCCCCTCAAGGAGTAAATCCCATGGCTATAGCGCCGTCCTCTTCTGCCTCTCCTATGCTACAGGTTCCCGTCGCATCGTTTCGCCGAATCGTTTCTCCCCACGACAATTCTGACCGCCGCACATATCTGGCAGTCGTGAATGTGTTTGACATCCCGGATTTATCTTCGTGGCGGCGGATCAACGTCCGTGACGCCCGCGAGACAGGACGCGTTCCCCGTGAGATACGACAAAGTCTTGAGAACAGTCCCGACATGTTCTTCTACCGTAACCGAGGTCTGTTGCTGTCAGTAGCTTCGGCGGCTCTCAACACGGAAACGAACCGTGTCGACCTCCAGCTTTCCGATCCTGACCGCCACGGACTTGGCGATGGTGGCCACACCTACACGGTGATCCGTTCCTACTGCGATGGAAAGGACCGCTCGGCTCTCCAGCCGACTCAACAGGCGCACGTCCGAGTCGAAATACTTGAGGGCTTCACTACCGAAGAACTCCGAGACATCGTTGAAGCGCGGAACACTTCTAACCAGGTCCGCGACCAGAGCCTGGCGGAGTTAGCTCACGAATTCGACAAATTGAAGCTCTCCTTGGCGGGCCAGCCGTACGCCGAGTTGGTCGCCTACAAAGAATACGAGATCTATGAAGGCGCCGACGGACCAAGACCCAAGCCAATCGATGTACGGGACATCGTGGCCCTGCTGTCCGTGTTTGACCGGGACCACTACGGTGAGGCCAGCCATCCGGTCTTTGCATACTCGCAGAAGGCAACGGCACTCAAGCACTTCCGGACCTACCCCGCTTCCTACGAAAAGATCCTGCCGCTGGCGAAGGATATCCTGTGTCTATGGGACACTATTCACCTGCACCTACCTGAGTGGTACAAGACCGCTAAAGCGGCCCAAGGGCAGGGTGCCAAATTCGGCAGGATCACGGGCATCGACCGCGGCAATGTCCAGTTGTATTTCCTTAGTCAAGCCGTGACGGGCGATACTGCCATCATTCCGGATGCACTGAAATACCCGATCCTCGCGGCGCTTCGGGCGTTGCTCGAGGAGGATGCTGGTAGATGGATCTGGGGCAAAGGCATCGATCCCTTCGAAGCGCTTGAGAGTGGGTTGGGACCTCAACTCGCGGACGTTGTCCTCAGCAACTACCTAGAGATGCGTTCACCAAACAGGCTCGGCAAGGCGTCCGCCGTCTGGGACCAATGCTACAACAAGGCCCAGATCTGGTACCTCAAGCGTACGTAGGGCGACGCCCGTTCGGCCCGCTGCACAATGAGGGCCGGGCTGTGTCCCACGGCCCTCATTGTGCATGTTCCGGCTACCGCGGGGCGTCCGGTACTTGCGAACTTGTAATGCAAGAATGTTATGCAGAGCCTGAGAAACCGCAGGCGAAGCCGCGACTGCTCGCACAGCATGGTGTCGGGTCAAGACCAACGAACTCCACGTCCGGCACGCCCTCGAACCGCTTCGCCATGACCTGGAGTGCCTGGTCGTTGTTGTCTATCAGGATGAACGAGCGGCCTAGTTGGTATGCTGCCACGCCAGTGGTGCCGCTGCCTGCAAAGAAGTCCAGCGTCACGTCACCGGGGTTGCTGGAGGCTACCACAATGCGCTTCAGGATAGCCAACGGCTTCTGGGTGGCGTAGCCCGTGCTCTCCTTGCCGCCGGGCGGCACAATGGTGTGCCACCAGGTGTCCGTGGGCAGCTTGCCCCGCGCTGCCTTCTCCGGCCCCACCAGGCCAGGCGCCATGTAGGGGATGCGGTCCACTGCGTCAGCGTTGAAGGTGTACCGTTTGGGGTCCTTCACGTAGAGGAGGATGTTGTCGTGCTTGGGGGGCCACCGCTTCCTGGTGCGGGCGCCGTAGTCGTAGGCCCAGATGATCTCGTTCAGGAAGCACTCACGCCCAAAGAGCTGGTCCAGCAGCACCTTGCAGTAGTGGACCTCCCGGTAGTCCATATGAAGGAAGAATGAGCCGTTGGGCTTCAGGAGACGGTAGGCCTCCCGCAAGCGGGGCTCCAGGAAACCCAGGTAGTCTTCGAACGTGTCGCCGAAGGACGACTGCCCCAGCTTCTGGGTCCTGTACCGGTGCCCCTGGAAGCCGGTGCGGTCGCCGTCCTGGTCCCGGACCGTCTTCAGACGCAGCCGGGTCTGAGCCCTGCCCGTATTGAAGGGCGGGTCTATGTAGATAAGGTCGGCCGTTTCTGACGGCATCCCGCGCAGGATGGGCAGGTTGTCGCCGAAGTACACCTTGCCGCCCATGCATCCTCCTGGGCATCGTTCTGCACCCGCGCGGCCTGGTCACCCAGTATAGTACATGGCCCAGGTTGTCAGGGCCATTGAAACCCTATCGGCCCTGGCCTTCCGTCCCCTCTTCCTTGTACAATTGTGCACGAACGCCAGCGCAGGATACCAAGTGTCTGCTACGGAAGAGCAAAGTACACCTCAGGAAACACCAAAGGCGACACGGCAGCCCCGCAGGCGCCGACGCACAACTCCCAAGGCACCAAAGGCGCCCGTTGAGAGCGCAGCCCCTGTCAGCCCACGAACCGTAGCCGTAGAGCGTCCCTCCCCTGAAGGCTTCCTCCCCTCAGCGCGGACTCGTTTCGCCCACCCCAGCGAGCAAGAGTTCGCCCACATTCTCGACTTCTACGGCGTGGCTTGGGACTACGAGCCTCGCTCCTTCCCCTTGCGGTGGGACGAGGACCGGGTGGTGGAGATGTTCACCCCCGACTTCTACCTGAAGGACCTGGGCCTCTACGTAGAGTTGACCACGCTGAAGCAAAGCCTGGTGACCGAGAAGAACCACAAGTTGCGGCTCCTCCGAGAGCTCTATCCAGACATCAACATCAAGCTCCTGTACCGCCGCGACTACCACCGCTTGCTAGCCAAGTATGGCTATGGCCCCCTGGCCCTGGGCCAGGTACGAGGCATTGAGCGGGTGCTTCTCTCTACCCAGCAGGTCCAGAAGCGGGTGGCAGAGCTGGGCCACCAGATCTCGCAGGACTATCAAGGGCAGCAGCCGGTCCTGGTAGGTGTGCTGCGGGGGGTGCTCTGCTTCATGGCCGACCTGATGCGGGAGATCTCGTTGCCGGTCTCGGTGGACTTCATGGCCATCTCCTACTACGGCGGCGACAACGGCGCCAGCGTCCGCATCACCAAGGACCTGGACCTGCCCATCGCCGGGAAGGATGTCCTGCTGGTAGAGGACATCGTGGACACCGGCATGACCCTGCGGTTCATCCTGAACTACCTACAGAGCCGCAGCCCGGCCAGCCTGAAGGTGTGCACCCTGCTGGACAAGCGGGTGCGCCGCATTGCCGAGGCGCCACTGGCCTATGTAGGGTTTGAGGTACCAGACGAGTTTGTGGTGGGCTACGGGCTGGACTACCTGGAGCGCTACCGCAACCTGCCCTTCATCGGCATCTTGAAACCTGAGGAGGCGCCCCCTTCAGCAACTTAGCAGGTTGTTGAAAAGGGAGTCCAGAGGGGCGAAGCCCCTTTGGCGGGAGTTTGAGGGTGTCCCTCAGATATAGATTCTCCCCCCTTCCTGGCCAGGAAGGGGGACAGGGGGATGGTCGAAGCAGTCTCTCATCAGCCTGCCAGGGC
>JACQUK010000007.1 GCA_016210325.1 Chloroflexota bacterium | reverse complement strand
ATGGATGAGGGCGCTCACCGGCGGGGGGCCCTCCTTGGCATCGGGCAGCCAGACGTGCAGTGGGAACTGGGCCGACTTGCCCATAGCTCCCAGGAAGATGAGT
Organism: Chloroflexota bacterium; assembly: GCA_016210325.1. Lineage (GTDB taxonomy): Bacteria > Chloroflexota > Dehalococcoidia > Lucifugimonadales > HRBIN23 > JACQUK01. The sequence continues at coordinate 8,177 of JACQUK010000007.1, read as the reverse complement.
ATTGCAGCGGCGGTGACCACGCCTTCGGACAGGCCTCCCTGCGAGACCTGCTGGAAGATGGCCTGCATGTTGAAGGTGCCCGTCTCCTTGAACAGCAGCACAATGCCGATGAGCAGCCCCACATCGCCGATGCGGGTGGTGACGAAGGCCTTCTTGGCAGCCTCGGCGGCGGAGCGCCGCTCGTAGAAGAAGCCGATGAGTAGGTAGGAGCAGAGGCCCACCAGCTCCCAGGCGATGTAGAAAAACAGGAAGTTGTCGGCCAGCACTACGGCCAACATGCTGGCGGCGAACAGGGAGTGGGCGGCGAAGTACCAGCCGAAGCGCGCCTCGTGGCGCATGTACTCCAGGGAGTAGACCTGCACTGCCAGGGCCACGAAGGTCACCAGGCCCAGCATCACCACCGACAGGGGGTCAATGAGAGTCCCCAAGGTGAGGCGGGTCGTGTCCGCCTCCAGCCAGGTGATGGAGAAGCCGTGCGGCCCTGGCGCTGCGGGCAGGAAGCGGGCCAGCACAAACCAGAAGAGGCCGAAGGCCCCCGCGATGGCCGCCACGGCCACAGGTGCCCCGTCCTTGGGGAGCCATCGTCCCGCTACCACAATCACCACGAAGGCGGCAGCAGGCAGCGCCACTGTGAGCCAGGCCCATTCCATCGGCTAGTCTGCTCCTGTTGTCATACTTGAACTGTCCCCGCGTCCTGTCACCACTTCATCAGGTCAATCTCGTCCACGTTGGCGGTGGAGCGGTTGCGGTAGAGGCGCAGAATGATGGCCAGTGCCAGCCCCACCTCGGCGGCGGCGATGGTGATGACGAACACCACGATGACCTGGCCCAGCAGCCGGGCCGGGTCCAGGAAGACGGCGAAGGCCACCAGGTTGATGTTGACCGCGTTGAGCATCAGCTCCACCGACATCAGGAGGAGCACGGCGTTGCGCCGCGCCAGGAACCCGTACAGACCAATGGCGAAGAGAGCCGCGCTGAGCAACTCGAGGTGGAGCAGGGTCATAGGCCCCCTCCGGCTGGCCCTGAGGCCGCCAGGCAGATTGCTGGTGAGGGTACTGGCAGCTTGCCCACCTTGCTACTCACCCCTGTCTGCCCTGGAGATGATGAGGGCGCCGATGAGGGCCACCAGCAGGACCAGGGACGCGATCTCGAAGGGGAGGGCCCACCGCACGAAGAGCTCGTTGCCCAGCTCCTGGATTCCAGTGCTCTGAAGGGGATGCACGGCTGGCTGGAACACCACGAAGGTGGCGGCCAGCAGCCCCAGCACAGCCAGGGCTGCGGCCAGCCCCAGGGGCCACTGGTGGTGGTCCCTGGTCTTGGCAAAGTCCTGGAGGCGCGTCAGCATCAGGGCGAAGACGATGACGATGACCACCGCGCCGCCGTAGATGAGCACCTGGACCAGGGCCAGGAACTCGGTCAACAGCAGCAGGTAGAGGCCTGCCACGGCCCCCAGCGAGACCAGCAGGAACAGGGCCGCGTACACTACGTTGCGCGAAATGACCACGCCCAGGCCACCGCCCAGGGCCAAAGCGGCAAGGAAGGCCAGGGCTATCAGGGAGGGCGTCATGCGGGCCCTCCTGTGGTTGGCGCACTGGCGCCGGCCTGCGCCGCCGCGGCCACAGGCCCTTTGCCTGCTGCCGCGGGCGCCTTGGGCGGCTCGGGCTTGGCTTTGCTGGGCGGCTGCCAGCCTGTCTCGCCCTGGTAGCGTTTGCCCATCTCCAGAAGCTGCTCCAGGCCTACCCTACGGCCATCGCGGCTGAATGTGCTCAGCTCGTGCTCGTGACTCATAACGATGGCGTCGAAGTTGCAGACCTCAACGCAAATGCTGCACAGGATGCAGCGGTTGAGGTTGATGGCGAAGCTTTTGACGGTCTTGCGGCGGGGGCTTTTGCCTTCTTTGAAGCGGGGGTTGTCGGCCATCTCAGCGCTCATGCACTGGGTGGGGCAGTTGCGCACGCACACCATGCAACCCGTGCAGAAAGGCTCCTGGACCTGCTCGTCCCAGGTCAGCGCCGGGAAGCCCATGTAGCGGGGCTGCACCGGAAGGTGCTCCTTGGGGTACTGGGCCGTCACCGGGCGGCGCAAGGTGGTCTTGAGCGTCACCAGGAGGCCTTTCAAACTAGCGAGCACTGCGCACCTCCACAGCGGGCACCAGGGTGATAGCCGGCTTCCTGGCGGCCGCCTGGCGATGGATCCCATAGCCCAGGGCGGCCAGGATGGCCAGCGAGATGAGGCTCATGCCCCACCAGGGCCAGCCGTAGAAGAGGTAGATGCTGGTGAGCACCAGGTTCACGAAGCTCAGCGGCACCAGAGCTTTCCAGCCCAGTGCCATGAGCTGGTCAATGCGCAGGCGGGGGAAAGTGCCACGGAACCAGAAGATGAACCCCACCACCAGGTAGGCCTTGAGCAGGAACCACAGCACCGGCGGCAGCCCTGGCCCCTTCCAGCCACCCAGGAACAGGAGCGTGACCATGACGGCCACCAGGAAGGTGTTGACGTACTCGGCCAGGTAGAAGACCGCCCAGTGGGCGCCGCTGTACTCCACGTAGGGGCCGCCCATCACCTCGGACTCAGCGTGGTAGATGTCGAAGGGGGTGCGCCCCACCTCGGCTAGGCCAGCTAGCAAGAAGAGGAAGAGCGCCAGGGGCTGGACCACGGCGTAAGGCACCGGGCGCTGGGCTTCCACGATCTGGGACAGGTTTAGAGACCCGGCCATCATGGCGACTGTCAGGGCAACAATGATGACCGGGACCTCGTAGCTCACCAGTTGGGCCGCCGAGCGGAGGCTGCCCAGCATGCCGTACTTGTTGGCGGAGCCCCAGCCAGCCATCAGGATGCCGACAATGCCGACCACCGACAGGGCCACGATGTACAGCAGGCCCAGGTCCAGGTCGCGCAGCACCAGCCCCGGTCCAAAGGGGACCGCCACCCACAGCAAATAGCTGGGCAGGAAGAGCAGCAGCGGTGCGGTCCAAAAGAGCCAGCGGTCTACCCAGGCGGGGGTCACGTCCTCCTTGAGCACGAGCTTGGCGGCGTCGGCGACCGGTTGCAGCAAGCCAAAGGGGCCTACCCGCATGGGCCCCATGCGCATCTGGAGACGGCCCAGGTACTTGCGCTCCAACCAGACCAGGGATAGCACCACAGCCGCCAGGAAGACGAACATGGCCAGCAGGCCGCCCACTGCGGCCAGGGCCGCCAGGCCGCCGGCCACCAGGGCGGTGATGAAGGCCACTAGGCCCAGCAGCCCTAACGCGCTAATAACCAACGCTGCCGCCATAGGTCTTGGCTGTCCTCCCCTATCGGTCCACATCGCCCAACACAATGTCCAGGGAACCCAGCACCACCACGCAGTCGGCCACATAGCAGTCCCGCAGCAGGCGGGGCAACGCCTGGACGCTAGCGAAAGAGGGTGCCCGGATCTTCACCCGGTAGGGCCGCTCGCTGCCGTCGCTGACCAGGTACACGCCGAACTCGCCCCGGGGGTTCTCGGTGCGCATGTAGGACTCCCCCTTGGGCGGCCGCGGCATTCGCCTGACCCCGGCGGCCATCACTGGCCCCTCGTCGGGCATCTGCTCTAGCGCCTGGCGGACGATCCGGAGGGACTGGCGCATCTCCTCTACCCGCACCATGTAGCGGTCCCAGCAGTCCCCCTGGGTCCCCACCGGGATGTCGAAGTCGAAGCGGTCGTAGAGCGAGTAGGGCTCCACGGCCCGCAGGTCGTAGGGCACACCGGCGGCCCGCAGCATTGGCCCGCTGAGGGCGTACTCAACCGCCTCCTGGGCGGAGATTGCGCCTACCCCTCGGGTACGTGCCAGAAAGGCCTCGTTGAGGCTCAGCAGCCGGTCGCACTCGCTGATGCCCTGCTCCAGGCCAGGCAGGAGGTCCCGCACCATCTCCTTGAAGCCGGCCGGGACATCCTCCTTCAGGCCGCCGATGCGGAAGTAGTTGTGCATCATGCGGGCGCCGGACACCGCCTCGAAGGCCCGCTGGATGTGCTCCCGCTCCCGGAAGGCGTACATCACCGGCGTCATGGCGCCGGCGTCTAGCCCCAGGGCGCCGTAGAACATCAGGTGGCTGGCAACGCGGTTCAGCTCACAGAGCACCACGCGAACGTACTGAGCACGCTCCGGCACCTCCAGGCCCATCAGCTTCTCGGCTGCCATGCAGAAGCAAAGCTCATTGTTGAAGTTGGCCAAGTAGTCCAGCCGGTCGAATAGAGTGATGATCTGGGGGTACAGCTCACCCTCGCACAGCTTCTCGGTGCCGCGGTGCAAGTAGCCGATATACGGCTCCACCTGCACGATGCGCTCGCCGTCCACCCACAGCACCATGCGGAATACGCCGTGAGTGCTGGGGTGCTGCGGCCCCATGTTTACATTGATTTCGACCGGTTCCAGCCGCCTGGCAGTCTCCATCCCATCACCGAATGCTCTGTGTCGTCACTTGCCCGGAGCACATCCGGAATCAGATCTTCGACCCCACCCTTCAGGGTGGGGCATCATACCGCCCCCCTTCAGGGAGCGGTGTCCGAGCGGGTTTGCGGACAGTCCGCTTACCACTCCTGGTAGTCATGAACGGGGAAGCTCTTGAGGCCGGGGTGGCCCTCAAAGCCCTCCCACAGCAGCAGCGGTTTCAGGTTCGGGTGTCCCTCAAACGTCACCCCGAAGAGCTCCGCCGCCTCCCGCTCAAACCAGTCGGCGCCCCGCCACACCGGCACTACTGTGGGCACCGTCGGGTTGCTGGCGGGCAAGTCCGCCTTGACCACTACCTTCTGGCGTTTCTCCATGGACCACAGGTGGTAGACCACCTGGAGGGAGTCGTTGTAGTCCACCACGGAGAGGCACCGCAGGAAGTCAAACTTCAACCGGGGGTCGTCCCGCAGCGTCTGGCAGGTCCGCTGCACCTGGGCCGGCTCCACCGTCACCACCACCTCGTCCAGCGCCGCCGACAGGTTGGGATGGAAGCTGTCCAGGACCTCCGACAACAGCTTCAGGAGGGCCTCTCCTTTGGCGTCCAGCCTGGGGGCTGCGGCAGGCGCAGCGTGGCCCCCCGCGGCTGGCTTACCGGCTGGCCCCTTGCCCGTCCCCTGGGAGGGCTGCGGGCGCTCCGTTGGTGGCAGCGGGTGTCCTTCGGCCACGGCGTTTTGCGTCCTGTTGGATCTTCTCTTGCAGCTTCAGGATGCCGTCCATCAGTGCCTCCGGCCTGGGTGGGCAGCCGGGGACGTACACGTCAACCGGAATGATGTGGTCAACCCCCATGATCACGGAGTAGGAACGGTAGTAGGGGCCGCCATTGGTGGCGCAGCTCCCCATGGCAATGACCCACCTGGGCTCCGGCATCTGCTCGTAGAGGAGCTTGATGGGCTCCGCCATCTTCTTCACCACGGTCCCTGCTATAACGATCACATCGGACTGGCGGGGCGATGGCCAAGTGACCACGCCGAAGCGGTCCAGGTCGTGGTGGGCCATGTAGGTCGAGATCATCTCGATGGCGCAGCAGGCCAGGCCAAAGGTCAGTGGCCAGAGGGAGTTCTTGCGGGCCAGGGCGAAGAGCTCCTCTGAGCGGAAGGTGAGCAGCCCCGGCATGCCCCGCTGAAGGGGGCTGCGGGCCGGAATGTTGCCGGCTCCCGCGAAAGGCTCGGCACGGACCAGCCCTGAGCCAGGCATCCAGGGCACCGCCCGTGCAAGGCCGCGGGCTGCTGGGCCACGCTCCCCAGGTACCTTTATCTCCACACCAGCATTCCCTTCCGCCACCCGTAGACCAAGCCAAAGAGGAGGATGCCCAAGAAGACGAGCATCTCATAGAAAACTACAGGAGCTGCTTTCAGGAATAGCACTGCCCAGGGGAAAAGGAAGACTGCCTCCACATCGAAGATGAGGAAGAGAATGGCGAAGGCATAGTAGCGGATGTTGATTTGGGTCCAGGCAAAGGGGACAGGTGGTATGCCGCACTCGACAGGGAGCCCCTTGAGGGGGCTGGCGCGGCGTGGTGCCAGAAGGTAGTTGGCGGCGAACATCAGGGCGATAGCGAGGAAGCCCACCACCGCCGCAAGGAACACCACCAGATAGTTTGCCGTAACGCCCTGGGGCATTGTCTCCTCAGCCTTGGGTCTCCCGTCGCCCCTCGGCCCCCCCAGCCCCGGGCGGTTCCCCTCGCGTTGAAAACTTGCCCTACTCTAGCACCGGGCGCCGAAATCTGTCAACCGGACCTGATTGTTACAAAGGAGCAGGGGTGGCGCTCCGGAGTGGTGATTCCTGGGCGGCGATGCCAACCCCGGGAGAACAGAAGCGTCGCGGCCCGCTAGGTTGGCAGCCACGGAACCGCTTCGAGCAGGTTACGCCTTGACACTACCTCGGCGCAAAACGTAAGATAAGCTGTACCTCTGGCTTCCCGAGGCTGCACGTTAACAAAGAGGACGGAAAGGCAGGTGTAACCAAATGCTGACCTTGGTTATTGGTGTCCTGGCCGTCCTCGTGGCCTTGGGAGTGGGGGTTGTGACTGGGTACGTCTGGCGACTTAGCCTTCTCGGCAAGAAACTTGCTGAGGCAGAGGCGAAGGCCAGCCAACTCCTCCAGAAGGCCGAGGAGCAGAAGAAGCTGCTCATGTTGGAGGCCAAGGAGGAGGCGCTCAAGACCAAGGCTGCTGCAGATGCTGAGTTGCGGGAGCGGCGGAGCGAGTTGCAGCGGCAGGAGCGCCGGCTGGGCCAGCGGGACGAGAACCTGGAACGGCGAGCTGAGGCGCTGGAGCGGCGAGAGCGGGGCCTCGTTACCAAAGAGCGCGAGGTGGAAGCCCTTCGCACTGAGGTGGAGGAGCTCAAGCTCAAGCAGGTGACGCAACTGGAGACCCTGGCAGGGCTCTCGGTTGCCGAGGCCAAGCAGGAGTTGCTCCGGCGGGCCGAGGCTGACATGCAACACGAGTTGGCGCGCCGCTACTGGGAGATGGAGCAAGGCTTCCAGGAAGAAGGCGAGCAGAAGGCGCGCCGTATCCTGGCAATGGCGGTGAACCGGCTCGCTGTTGACGTCGTCTCCGAGTCCACAGTCACAGTCCTCCCTCTCCCGAACGATGAGATGAAGGGGCGTCTCATAGGCCGCGAAGGACGGAACATCCGGGCCATAGAACAGGCCACGGGTGTGGACCTGATCATTGACGACACCCCCGAGGCGGTGACCATCTCCTGCTTCGACCCTGTGCGCAGGGAGATCGCCCGCCTGGCGCTTCAGCGGCTCATCCAGGACGGCCGCATCCACCCGGCCCGCGTCGAGGAGACGGTGGAACGGGCCACGGCCGAGGTGGACAAGAGCATCTGGGAGGCAGGTGAGCAGGCCATTTTCGACGCCAGTGTGCAGGGCCTGCACCCGGAGCTCATCAAGCTGGTGGGACGATTGAAGTACCGCTCCAGCTACGGCCAGAATGTGTGGAAGCACAGCCTGGAGGTGGCACTGCTGGCGGGAATGATGGCGGCCGAAGTGGGCTGCGATATCAAGATCACCAAGACCGGTGGTCTGTTGCACGACATCGGCAAGGCCCTGACCCACGAGGTCGAAGGGCTCCACGCCCAGATCGGCGCCGAGGTGGCCGCCAAGCATGGCATGCCGGACACGGTGTGTCGTTGCATCGCGGAACACCACGACAACGAGAAAAGCTCCATCGAGTCCTTCATCGTCTCGGCGGCGGATGCTATCAGCGCCGCACGACCCGGGGCGCGCAAGGACACCCTTGAACACTACGTGAAGCGACTGGAGGCCCTGGAGACGGTGGCGAAGTCCTTCTCCGGTGTGGAGAAGACCTTTGCCATCCAGGCGGGGCGCGAAGTCCGCATCATGGTCAAGCCGGACGTTATTGACGACGTCGCGGCGGCCAACCTGGCACGGGACGTGGTGAAGAAAATCCAGGAGGACCTGGTCTACCCTGGGCAGATCAAGGTAGTGGTCATCCGCGAGACCCGTAACGTGGAGTACGCCCGCTAAGGGCAGCGGGCCCCAAGCAGAAGGCAACCACGGCGCCCCCAGATGGGACTGTCCACTGGGGGCGCCTCTTTTTTTGCCCGTGAGACGACGTGTGGCGTCTCACGAATGGGTGAACCGAAGAATAGCGATTGACCCCCGTAGGGCGTCCCGACGTGTCCCGATGAATCGGGACACGTCGGGACGAACCTGCCCGCGGCGGACGGTCGGGTT
>JACQUK010000154.1 GCA_016210325.1 Chloroflexota bacterium | reverse complement strand
GGAGATGCCTGATATTGACATGGACTTCCAGGACGACCGCCGCGACGAGGTCATCCAGTACGTGGTGCAGAAGTACGGCCAGGAGCGGGTGGCCCAGATCATTACCTTCGGGACGCTGGGGCCCAAGGCGGCCATCCGCGACGTGGGCCGCGCCCTGGGCATGACCTACGCCGACGTAGACCGGGTGGCGCGGCTGGTCCCCTTCCGCGCCAAGACGCTGGATGAGGCGGCGGAGATGGCGCCCGAGCTCAAGGAGCTGTGGACGGCAGACCAGCAGTTGCAGCGGCTGCTGGATACGGCCAAGAAGCTGGAGGGGGTGGTCCGGCACGCCAGCACCCACGCCGCGGGAGTGGTCATCTCCGGTGAACCCCTGACCGAGTACGCGCCGTTGCAGCAGCCGGTGCGCGGGGAGGGGGCCGGCATCTCCATGACCCAGTTCTCCATGGACCCCATCGCTAAGCTGGGCCTGCTGAAGATGGACTTCCTGGGACTGACCAACCTCACCATCCTGGACCGGGCCATCGCTATCATCGGGCGGGAGCGGGGTGTCACGCTGGACCTCGCGAGGGTGCCGCTGGACGACCCCCCCACCTTTCGGCTCCTCTCCTCTGGCGAGACCACGGACCTGTTCCAGCTTGAAGGCGCCGGCATGCGCCGCTACATCAAGGAGTTGAAGCCCACCTCCCTGCGGGACATCGCCGCCATGATCGCCCTCTACCGGCCAGGCCCTATGGAGCACATCGAAACGTACATCCGCGCCAAGCACGGGCTGGAGCGAGTGCGCTACCCCCATCCAGTACTGAAGGATGTCCTGGAAGAGACCTACGGGGTCATTGTCTACCAGGACCAAGTCCTGTTCATCGTGCGGGCCTTCGCCGGGTACAGCCTGGGCGAGGCCGATGTCATCCGCAAGGCCATGGGGAAGAAGATCCCGGAGATCATGCAGCGAGAGAAGGAGCAGTTCCTTGCCCGGGCTGTGAGCAAGGGCTACTCGCACCAGGACGCCGAGGCGGTGTTCAGCCTCATTGAGCCTTTCGCGGGCTATGCCTTCAACAAGGCCCACTCCGTCTCCTACGCCCTCATCGCCTATTGGACTGCCTACCTGAAGGCCAACTACCCGGTGGAGTACATGTGCGCCGTGCTGGACACCCGCCTGGGGAACCTGGAGAAGGTGCCCACCACCGTGGCGGAGTGCCAGCGGCTGGGCGTCCCGGTGCTGCCCCCTGACGTGGACCACAGCGAGGTCCGCTTCACCATCGAGGCCATGCCTCAGGACAAGCGGGGCATCCGCTTTGGCCTGGAGGCCATCAAGAACGTGGGCGCCGCGGCGGTAGCCCCCATCGTGGAGGCGCGGCGCAAAGGGGGCCCCTTCCGCAGCATCAGCGACTTCTGTGGCCGGGTAGACCTGCGGGGGGTGAACCGCCGCACGTTGGAGAGCCTCATCAAAGTCGGCGCTCTGGACAGCCTGGGCGACCGGGGGGCGCTGCTGGCCTCGGTCGAGCGCATCCTCTCCCTGGCCCAGCGCCAGGCCGCCCAGCGGGAGGCTGGCCAAATCTCTATGTTCGACCTGTTTGGACAGGCGGCTGAGGCGCCTTTGCCTACGCTAGAACTACCAACCTCCAAGACGTCAGGCAGGGAGAAGCTGGAGTGGGAGCGGGAGTTGCTGGGCGTCCCTCTGTCCGAGAACCCTTTTAGCGCCCTGGTAGCAGCCCTGGCCGGCTCGGAGGCTGTCCTCTCGCGGCACCAGATCGAGCCCGAGATGGCCGGGCAAAAGCTGGTGCTGGTGGGACAGGTGGCCTCGGTGCGGCAGGGCCTGACCCGTGAGCAGAAGCCCTTCATCAGCGCCAGCGTGGCCCTGATGGATGGTGCGGTGGATGTGGTGGCCTGGCCGCCAGTCTCGGAGGAGACCCAGGAGCTGTGGGCCGATGGAAGTTTGCTGTGGATTGTAGGAAAGGTACGGGTGCGGGACGACCGCCTCTCGCTGGTGTGCGAAGAGGCGCGCCCTTATGTGTTGCCCGCCGCCCCAGAGGAGGTCAGTACCCCTGTGGTTACACCTGAAGGGATGGCGAAGGAAGTGCCCCTCGGCCAGCGTGGGGCTCCGCCGGTGGTCCCTGCCGCTGGCCGACCGAGGTCCGGCAACGGCACCAACGGGCAGAGTGAGCATGGGTCCGCGGGCACCCTCTACCTGACGTTCCAGGAGAGCGACGACCCCGGTGCCGACGAAGCGCGGCTCAGGGAGGCGCTGAAGCTGCTTCTGGAGTTCCCGGGGCGGGACAAGCTGTACTTACAGGTCCAGACAACGGGGGGGCAGGTCACCCTGGAGATGCCCTCTATCACGGTGAGTTGGTCGCCTGCCTTGCAACGTGCCGTGGCAGAGCAACTGGGAGGTTGGGCGTCGCTCAGGGGGGGCAGCGAGGAGCGTCTATGATGGCAGGACGACGGCAGACTGGTCCTCCGGACGAAGGCTTCCTTATCCCCGCCCTGAGCGCCATCTTCGGGTGGCTCAAGGGGCTGTCCCTGGGAGAGTACCTGGCCAAACGCACCCGTACGGATGCGGACAGGTACCGCGTCGTCGAAGTCTACGTGCTGTCTTGGCTTGCGCTGGAGGCGGTCCTCTTCTTGTACCTTGCCCTTGCCCTGCCCAGGGGCGGAACGTTGGGCTTCGGAGTGGTGGCTGCGCTGGTGAGCATCCTGATGGGGTACCGCTATCTGGACATATCCCAGGCAGTGCTGAACGGAGTCCTGTTCGATCGGGTGCGAGGGGAAGCGACGGGAACATCCTTGGAGCGGTCCCTGGTGCTTACCGTGGCCAACTACCTGGAGTCGGGGCTTATCTTCACAGCGCTTGCCTATTTGGCTGGCTCCGCCTTCTTCCCTCCGCTGAAGTCCGCTGCCGGCGCCCTCTTCTACAGCTTTGGTATGGCGGTGCGCTTCAACCCCCCAGCGGTGGCCGTTGGAGCATGGTCACAGCTCCTCTTGGTGGCCCAGGTGGTCATCACCTTGACGTTGCTTCTGGTGCTTGTGGCGCGGACTGTTATGGTTCTCCTGGCACCGAGGGGACGCTAGAAGCTATCCGGAGATTGCCCCGACACTCCCGCCCGGGCGTGTCGGGGCGAGGGCATGGATGTCGTCTCCTTCAGGGGGCGGCGGAAAACTCAGTTTCCAAACAGACACTCGTTCTCGGCTGGCCGGGGCAGGGGCCGCGCCCGCTTTCTGTAGGCGCAGTTGACGGGTGGACAGACGCCAGGCATGAGGTGGGCAAGGTCGCTCTTAAAAAGCCGAGCCAGCCATGTTCCCGTGGCTGGCTGCCTGATGGCTTCTCTGGAGGTTCCGCCCTGGCTCGGCTTTGCCGCCACTCCTCTTTTCGGAGGTGATGAGCGGGATTCTGGCGTCTGCCAGAGAAGCCGTACCGTCTTACCTTCCTTTTCCAGTGTGATTATACCACAGGGTGTCGCCATGCGCAACCCCAACGGGGCGCCCGAAAACAGCGATTGACCCCCGTAGGGCAGGTTTCCAAACCCGCCCGCGGCGGACGGTCGGGTTGGGAAACCCGACCTACAGCTTGAATCGCTATTCTTGGGGGGCGGAAGCGCAAGGTCATTTCATTGGCGCTCATTCGACCCCCATCCTAGCTTCCCCCGGAAACGGGGGAAGGGGCAGTCTTCTCCCCCGCGTGGGGGAGAGTCAGAGAGGGTACAGACCGAGTACATT
>JACQUK010000023.1 GCA_016210325.1 Chloroflexota bacterium | reverse complement strand
GTTCCGAGGGGGTTCTTGGAACCCCCTCGGCTATGAGTCCCCCGCCAGAGGGGCGAAGCCCCTCTGGACTCCCCTTTTTCAGCAACCTGTTAGGGGGCGGTAGAACACTTGGTTTCCGAACAGCCTCTAGCTTGAGACCGGCTCCTCCGGCTGGGGCTCCTCTTCCTGCACGGGTGCCACGTTCAGCGGGACCGGCCGCTGCTCCGCGCGGACCCGCTGCTCAATCTCCTTGGCCACGTCGGGGTGCTGGCGCAGGAACTCCTTGACGGCCTCGCGGCCCTGCCCCAACCGCGCCTCGCCGAAGGAGTAGAAGGCACCAGTCTTGCGGACCAGGCCCAGGGCCACACCCAGGTCCAGGATGTCGCCCTCCTTGGCGATGCCTCGGCTGAACATAATGTCGAACTCGGCCGTGCGGAACGGTGGCGCCACCTTGTTCTTCACCACCTTGGCGCGCACCCGGTTCCCCAGCACATCGGTGCCTTGCTTGATGGAGTCCAGCCGCCGCAGGTCAATGCGGACCGAGGCGTAGAACTTGAGGGCGCGTCCCCCAGGCGTCGTCTCGGGGTTGCCGAAGAGCACCCCGATCTTTTCACGTAGCTGGTTGATGAACACCACCACGCAGCGGGAGCGGCTGATGTTGCCGGTCAGCTTGCGCAGCGCCTGAGACATGAGGCGGGCCTGGAGCCCCACGTGGGCCTCGCCGATTTCCCCCTCCAGCTCGGCTTTGGGGACCAGGGCAGCCACGCTGTCCACCACAATGACGTCCACGGCGCCGCTGCGCACCAGGTAGTCCACGATGTCCAGGGCCTGCTCGGCGTAGTCTGGCTGGGCCACCAGGAGCTGGTCCAGGTCCACGCCCAGGTTGCGAGCGTAGACTGCGTCCATCGCGTGCTCCGCGTCAATGAAGGCGGCGGTGCCGCCCCCGCGCTGGGCCTCGGCCATGATGTGCAGGGCCAGGGTAGTCTTGCCGGAGCTTTCGGCGCCGAAGATCTCCGTGACGCGGCTCCGGGGCACGCCGCCGATGCCCAGGGCCAGGTCCAGGCTCAGGGAGCCGGTGGAGATGGCCTCGGCCATGCGTGGGCTTTCCGCGCCCAGGCGCATGATGGTGCCCTTGCCGTAGCTCCGCTCAAGCTGAGCGATGGCCAGCTCCAGGGCCTTGCTGTGGTCAGTGGTGGTCATGGGTGTCACCTTTCCGCAGGGCGGCGAATCACCGGCGCCGGTACGCTCTGCGGGTGGTCCTTCCAGGGGCGCTGCTGGCATCGTACCATAGGGCGCAAGCTGTCACAAGGGCGCGGAGGCAGGATGGCAGGGCCTTTCCTCGTATGAAAGGCCCACCCCAACCCCGCTCACCCTGACTTGTCGAAGGGAGTGAGCGGTGTATCGCTCAGGCCTTCATGATGCTTGCCTACGGCGTCGCAGGGTGATGTAGCCTAGCCCCGCTAGAAGCAGCGCCAATGCAATAAGTCCCCATTGAGACAAGCCAGGAATGGGGGCCGGTGTGCGGAGAGGTGCGACCAAAGTTTCAACGTTGTCGGGTAGGCGGGTTTCATCTATGACCCCATCTCCGTCCATATCTAGTTCAACCGTGACTTGTGCGGTCTGCGGCCCAATGGTTGTACTTACCACCGAGTCGGCTTTGGTAGGGATATCCACGAATTCGCTGCTCACTAGGGAGCCTTGCGCGGTGGGTTGAAGGATAACCAAGTGCGTCACACCCTCGTCAACTCCTACCACCCTTATGTCATAGCTGTCGTCTCCTAACACAACCACCGCCTTGACCTTGGGTTCCATGTCCAAAAGCAACACGAAGGAGTACGGGATTGCCTCCCCAGTATCTCCATCATGTGTCGCGAAGGATTCCAGCCCTGCGCTGTCTTCAACAATGAGGTTGACCGGCGAACCGGCGAGGAATAGCCAAATCTTCTGACCAGTCTCTTGCAGCATAATGAAGCCCTGCCTGACAAGGTCTTTTACCATCTCTCCCATCATCCGGGGTACGATAGCGAATGCCTCTCCGCAGCCACTAAAGTTAGCCTCGTTCTTGGCTGCGTTCATTACGCCCCAGCCCAGTTTGGTATAGCCAAGCGCCTTACCCATTGTTTCCTTTCCCACGGCCTGCGCTCCTACTCTAGATAGGCGCAGTGTTTGAGTTGCGACCTTGTTGGCAGCGCTATCTACGTCTCTCTCTTTGATAGCCGAGGAGAGTTGATAATAGTCAATGGCACCTCCTGCTGCCAAATCGGTCCCCAGGGCAGTGAGCGTAACCGCGGTTGACTCCGCCCCGACCGCTGCTGGGGCTAGTCCAACAGTGAACATCTCACTGATACAGTTGAGGGCGGTGTCCAGGCTTGGTAATATGCCCAGGGGTGCAAGCTCCCCGCCGTTGTTTGTGAGATTGTCGTCCGAGAAGAGAAGCTGGACACGAAGGCGATCGCTGTAGGCTGCCGAGAGAAAGGCAAACTCGGCGCCCGCGGCTTGTCCTACCCGGATGGTACCTGTCGCGTTAGGCGCTAGCGTCGGTACTACGACCCGCCGAATCTCCGCCTGAAAGAGGTCCGCTCCATCCAGCCGCTGGACAAACGGGATGTCTGCCAGGCCCTCACCTGCAAGGTCTTCAACAGCGATGAAAAGGTCCGCAAGGCTCATTGGAATAGATTGATTTCCTACGTTCCTCACTCCTATTTCAATGACCGCAGGCTCTCCCTGCACCGGGATGCCACCACCCAGCGCGTTCACGGATACCACCATGGTAACTTCCAGGTCAAACGTGCTGGGCCTTTCCACGATAGTGGTGTCAAACGAGCGAAGCCCCCCCTCCGTGTTGGAACCCGTATAGACGACGAAGTGCAAGTGGTTTGGAATTGGGTCAGGGCTAGTGTTTGAGATGTAGCCCAAGACAGTGCTCTCTGTCACAGCCTGCCCAGGAGCTACCTGGATGTCTTTCAGGTGCAGGTAGCCGCTCCACCAGGTGGTCCCGCCAGGCCCGCTATGCTCTATGAGAACCTGACCGCTAGTGCCCTTGTCAAAGGCGCCATCGCCACACCGATGGTCGGCATTTTTTGCCCCACCGTAACAGGCGGGAATGACGCCTGCCGCGACAGCAAACACCGGTCGCCCGTTGTCTGAATCAGACTCCCCTGGCAGATAAAGGTTGGCGTCCCAGGCGTATGTATCGTCTGCTTGGCCTACTCCGCCGGTATTGGGGCCAGTGTAAGGACCGTGCCCCCCTGTTTGGTGCTGGCAGAAAGTCCAAAGGTCAGGAACATTATCGCACTCGGGGTTTTCTATTCCTGTCACTCTGAGCGGCCCGAGAACTGGTGAGAGAACCTCGGTAGGTGTGGGGGGTGGCGCAGGCTCCCCCGCCATGTACCGCGCCAGCGCGAAGTCGAGGGTGCCGCCCGCGGTGGAGTGCCCTGCCACCACGATCCTGCCGTCGCTCTGAATGGCCACGGAGTAGCCGGCATCATCGCCTCCGAAGTCGGTGGTCACCTTGCCACCTGTGCCAAAGGATGCGTCCAGGCTGCCATTGGCGTTGTAGCGCGCCACGGCGAAGTTGCTGCTGGCTGCTCCCGCCACGACGATCCTGCCGTCGCCCTGGATGGCCACGGAGCGGCCGTAATCGTAGCCTCCGAAGTCGGTGGCCACCTTGCCCCCAGTGCCAAAGGATGCGTCCAGGCTGCCGCTGGCATTGTAGCGTGCCAGGGCAAAGTTCAAGGTGCCGCCCGTGTTGGAATACCCTGCCACCACTATCCTGCCGTCGCCCTGGATGGCCACGGAGCGGCCGTAATCGTGGCCTCCGAAGTCGGTGGCCACCTTGCCCCCAGTGCCAAAGGATGCGTCCAGGCTGCCGCTGGCGTTGTAGCGTGCCAGGGCAAAGTTCAAGGTGCCGCCTGTGTAGGAGTACCCGGCCACCACGATCTTGCCGTCACCCTGGACGGCCACGGAGTAGCCGCCGTCGTCGCCTCCGAAGTCGGTGGCCACCTTGCCCCCGGCGCCAAAGGAGGTGTCCAGGGTGCCATCAGCGTTGTAGCGTGCCAGGGCGAAGTCGTAGGTACCGCCCGTGTTGGAGACCCCTGCCACCACGATCCTGCCGTCGCCCTGGATGGCGATGGAATGGCCGCGATCGTCGCCTCCAAGGTCGGTGGACACCTTGCCCCCGGTGCCAAACGAGAGGTCCAGGCTGCCGTCGGCGTTGTACCGCGCTAGGGTAAAGTCGTTGATGCTGGAAGTCCCTGCCACCACGATCCTGCCGTCTGGCTGTACAGCCACCGACGGGCCCTGACCCTGTCCTTCGATGTCGGTGGCCACCTTGCCCCCTGTGCCAAAGGTGATGTCCAGGATGCCGCTGGCGGTGTAGCGCGCCAGGACGGAGTTCTGGGTGCCGCCCGGCTCGGAGTAGCCTGCCACCACGATCCTGCCATCGCCCTGGATGGCCACTGAGAAGCCAATATCGTTGCCTCCGAAGTCAGTGGTCACCTTGCCGCCGGCGCCACAAGTGGTGTCCAGGTCCCCAGGGGCCAGCGCTGGCGAGGCAATGACAGAAGAGAGAGGTAGCAGCAAGAGGAGGAAGACCAAGGCACGAAATAGAACGGGCCGAAACATATGACCTTCCCTACACCAGAGACAGGTGCCCCGAGCATATTCGGGGCAATCCGTGCCAAGTTGCATTCTAGACTTCTACCTGCGCATGTCAATTCGCCGCACCAATTTGTCTCCCGCTAAAACTGGTTTGAAGCACCCTCTCGGGATTCCCCATTTCAACTCGTAGTGCGCTGGTCGTAATCCCTCTTCGGTCTTGTCGCCAAGGATATGCCCATCGCATCTGACTGTCAGGCCTACCCCTTCAGTAACCCGTTCTATTGACGTAACAGGCAGCCGCGGCTGGATTTTGCCTGCTTTCTGGGGAATTGCGCGGGGGACGCTGGGTGCGCACCCCTCACCGCGACCGGGGGTCCAGCACGTCGTTGAGGGCGTCGCCCAGCAGGTCCCAGGCGAAGATGAGGATGGCGACCGCGGCCGCCGGTGCCAGCAGAAGGCCATGAACGAGGAGTGCAGCTTGAGCAATTAGCCTCTATTCTCGGCGGTCCTGGTGTTCCAACCCCAGACTCCGGTGCAGGGCTTGGTCCACTTCCTGCATCTTCGCCCTGCCCAGGGCGCCGGCCAGGGCGCCAAGGCGCCCCTGGTCTACCGTTTGGACTTGCTCGCACAGGACCGTTCCGTCCAGCGGAAGCCCGCTCTCCTGCGCGGTAAATGGCACGTGGAAAGGGTAGCGTTGGCGATGTGGTTGCGACGTGATAGCGGCGACGATGGTCGTGGGGCTGAAGCGATTTCCCACATCGTTCTGGACGATCAGGACCGGCCTGTGGCCTGCCTGCTCGGAGCCAGCGCCACGGACCAGTTCAAGCCAGTAGACCTCGCCGCGCCTAACCATCCCCGTCCTTGTCCCAGCGTGTGTGGTCCCTGAGCGTCTCGCTGGCTAGCGGGAAGGCCTCCTCAGCCAGGCGGCGGTCCTCCTCAGCCATCTCGCGGTAGCCTTCCTCCATCAGCGCCTGGATGCGGGCCTCTTCCTCCTTCTCCAGCAGTCCGGCGATGACAGCGCTTCGCGTCGTTGAGCGTTCCCTGGCGAGCCGGTCCGCCAGGTCTAGAAGCTCTCTGGGGATGCTGATGGTGATTTTGGCAACCCTCGTTCCGCCCATCGTTCACCTCCGGGTGGTATAGTACCATACCATCGGTATGCCCGCCAGTCATTCTCAGCAGCATACCTCGTGGCGTACTCCAAGGGCTGGCGTGCAGACTCGGCCGCGGGTCCCGGCTTGGTTAGCGGGGAGACTTTAGTGTTGGTGCAAGCACGGCACCCCTCATCGCGCCCGGGGGTTCAGCACGTCGTTGAGGGCGTCGCCCAGCAGGTTCCAGGCGAAGATGAGCAGGGCCACCGCCGCCACCGGTGCCAGCAGCAGGTGCGGCGTGGCCCGCAGCGCGCTGAGGTTGCCGTTGTCCAGGATCATCAGCCCCAGGCTGGGCCGTGGCGGCTGGATGCCGATGCCCAGCCAGCTCAAGACCACCTCGGAGCCGGCCACGGCCCCCATGCCCGCCGAGACCGATACCAGGACGGGCGACAGCGCGTTGGGCAGCAGGTGCACGCGCAGGACCCGCCAGGTAGAGGCCCCGTTGGCCCGTGCGGCCTCCACGAAGGTCTGCTCCTTCAGCGCCAGCACCTGGCCTCGGACCAGGCGGGCCATTCCCACCCAGCTAAAGGCGGCCAGGGCGCCAAAGACCACCAGGTAGTCTACTGCCCCTGACTGCACGATGCCCCGGAAGCCAAGGCTGTCCTCGAAGCTGCGGACCAGCTCCACGGCACGCGGCTTCAGCGTGGCAGCCAGCAGGATGACCAGCAGGATGTCGGGGAAGGCCAGGAAGAGCTCCCCGACCCGCATGATGGCCGAGTCCACGCGGCGGCCCAGGTAACCCGACGCCAGCCCCAGCAGGATGCCTAGGGCCAGGCTGCCGGTCAGGGTGGCAGCAGCGGTGATGATGACGGTGGTCTGGAGGCCCCACAGCAGGCGGCTCAGCAAGTCTCGTCCCAGCCGGTCGGTGCCCAGCCAGTGGGCGCCACTGGGACCCTCCAGCGGGTGCAGCAGGTCCGTCTGGTTGTAGCCGTAGGGGGCCAGAAGGGGCGCCAGCACCCCGGCCAGGTAGAGGGCCACGACCAGGGCCAGGCAGGCTACCGCCACCTTCTTGTGAAGAAAGCGACGCAGCAGCCGCGCCCAGGGGCCTTCTCCCCTATGGCGCTGCGCTACGGCCTGCTGTTCTGCTAGCTCCACGGCCTTCTCCTGCTACCGGTACCGTATGCGCGGGTCCAGCGCGACGTACAGGATGTCCACCAGCAGGTTGGCCGCCACGAAGGCGGCGGCCAGAAGCAGGGTGATTGCCATCACCACGGGGTAGTCCCGCTGAAAGATGCTCTCGACCGCCAGGCTGCCGATGCCGGGGATGCCGAACAGGGTCTCGGTGATGAAGGCGCCGCTGACCAGGGTAGCCAGGGCCATGCCCAGCGTTGTGAGGACAGGGATGAGGGCGTTGCGCAGGACGTGGCGGTACTGGACCTGGACCTCTGGAAGCCCTTTGGCCCGCGCGGTGCGGACGTAGTCCTGGCCCAGCACCTCCAGGGCGCTAGCGCGGGTCAGGCGGGCCAGGCCGGCCACTCCGGGAAGGCCCAGTGCCAGGGCTGGCATGATGATGTGGGGGTCCGGAAGGCCGTTCCAGCCCGAGGTGGGCAGCCAGTGGAGCCGCACGGCAAAGACCAGGATGAGGAGCGGGGCGGTCAGGAAGACCGGCACCGAGTAGAAGAACAGGGCCAGGCTGATGACTGCGGTGTCCAGCCACGTCCCCTGGCGGTGGGCTGCCAGCAGCCCCAGGGGGATGCCCAGCAGCACCGACACTACGACCGCTGCGAAGCCCAACTGGACCGAGACCCACACCCGCCTGCCGATGACGTCGGAGACGGGGCGCCCGGTGAAGCGGAGGCTGACGCCCAGGTCGCCGCGCAGCGCCCTCCAGACGTACTGGCCATACTGGGCCAGCAAGGGGCGGTCCAGGCCCAGCTCGTGGCGCAGCCGGGTACCCGCTTCAGGGGTGTAGCGTGCCCCCAGGCGGACCTGGACCGGGTCGCCCGGTCCGTAGGTGCCCAGGGCGAAGGTCAGGAGGCTGACCGCCAGCAGCAGGAAGGGGAGCCACAGGAGCCGCCGCACGAGATAGGCCAGCACCTGCCTACTCCCTTCCGCCTACTTTGCCAGGTACACGTCCTTCAGCTTGGGCACGATCAAGGGGGTCGGCCGGTAGCCCTTGACGTATGGCTTGAGCAGGAACACCTGCTCTCCGCCGAACCACAGCGGGACCACCGAAGCATCCTGGATGATGAGCCCCTCGGCTTGCTGGTACAGGGCGGCCCGGGCCTCCCATTGCGTCTCTGTCCTGGCTTGCTCCAAGAGCCGGTCTACCTCCTCGTTGTGGTAGTCGGTGTGGTTGAGCGAGTTATTGCTGTGGAACAGCACGTCCAGGAAGTTGGAGGGGTCAGGGTAGTCGGCCTGCCAGCCAAGCCCGGCAAACAGTTGCAGCTTGTGGGCGTTCAGGTCTTGCAGGAAGGTGGCGAACTCCACCTGCTGGATCTCCACCTGGATGCCCAGTACCTGCCGCCAGGTTTCCAGGATGGCCTCCAGGTCCAGGCCAACGGAGCCACCGGTGCCGGGCACGGTCAGCACCACCCGCGGGAAGTCCTGGGCGTACTTGGACTCCGCCAGCAGTTGCGTGGCCTTGTCAGCATCGAAATGGAGGCCTTGTGGAGCGGGGTTGAAGCCAGGGAAGCCGGGCGGCAAGATGCCGTAGGCCGGCACCACCAGGTCTGCCAGCACCTGCTTGGCGATGAGGTCCTTGTTGATGGCGTAGGTCATGGCCTGCCGCACCTTGGCGTCGTCGAAGGGGGGCTGTTTGACGTTGAAGCCGATGTAGGCGACCTCGAAGCCGGGTGGTGAGACCACCAGCTCCTTGTTGAGGGGGGACTGGGGGTTCCGGACCCGCTCCAGGTCCGCTAGGCCCACGCCGGTGATGTCAATCTCGTTGTTCTCGTACATCGCCATGGCGGAGCCGCCGCTGAGGATAAACACCACCTGGTCGAGCTTGGCCGGCCCCCGGTAGTAGAGGGGGTTGCGCTCCAGGATGATGCGCTCGCCTACCTTGTATTCCTTCAGCTTGAAGGCTCCGGTGCCGTTGGGCCGCTGCGTCCAGCGGGTCCCGTCCTTTTCGATGTTCTCCCGGTCTACCACATAGGCGGTGGGGTAAGTGAGCTTCGCCAGGAAGTAGGCCTTGGGGCTGTCAAGAGTGAACTGGACTGTGTGCTGGTCAATAACCTGTACACCGCGCACCTCGGAGGCCCGCCCGTTGAGCTTGTCTAGGGCGCCCACGATGTCGGCCAGGTAGATGTCGGCCACCGGCGAGAGGGTCTTGGGGTCAGCGGCCCGCTCGATGGAGTATTTGACGTCTCCCGCTGTGACGGAGCGGCCACTGTGGAACTTGGCGTCCGGGCGCAGATAGAAGGTGTAGACAGTGCTGTCCTGGCTCACCTCCCACCGCTCAGCCAGCTCAGGGACCAGGTTGAGGTCGGTATCCAGGGCCACCAACCCGCTGAAGACCTCCACAATGATGCCTGCCGAGGCGGTGTCGGTGGTGAGGTGGGGGTCCAGGGTGGGGGGCTCATCCCACAGGCGGCGGAAGACCCCCCCTGTGGGCGTTGTGGTGGCGGCGATTTCAGTCGGCGTCGGACCGGGGGCGGTTGGCGTGAGGCCAGGTGCAGGCGCCAGCGTAGGCGTGGGTGTAGCGACGGGGGCAGTGCCCTTGGGCCCGCAGGCAGCCAGCACGGCTGTCAGCAACAACAGAAAGAGCGCCAACGTGGAACCGTAACGTCGTGTCATCTCCCCCCTCCCGGGTGTGTTCTCTCCCTACCTGCAACGCTGGCCATCCCTGCCCGTTCCTTGGCGCATTGAGCTTGGCTTGGGCCGCCCGCCAGGCCCGGCCGCGGGACAATCCCTGCCGGGGTATCACGATACTGAAGTCGCAAGGTACGCCTTGAGCAGAGAGTCCAGGTCCCCGTCCAGCACCGCGTCCACGTCCGAGGTCTGGTAGCTAGTGCGGTGGTCCTTTACCATCTTGTAGGGGTGCACCACGTAGCTGCGGATCTGGTTGCCGAACTCGGCGGAGACGTGCTCGCCCTTCAAGCGGGCCATCTCCTCGGCCTGTTTGCGGAGCTGGAAGTCCGCCAGGCGTGCCCGCAGGATGCGCATGGCCACCTCGCGGTTCTGGCGCTGGGACCGCTCGTTCTGGCACATGGCGGTGATTCCGCTGGGAAGGTGGACGATACGGACCGCTGTGGCGGTCTTCTGCACGTTCTGCCCGCCGTGGCCGCTGGCCCGGAAGTAGTCAATGCGTAGGTCGTCCGGGTTGATGCCCACCTCGCTGGTGTCCTGGATGTCGGGAAGGACCTCCACCAGGGCGAAGGAGGTGTGGCGGGCACGCGACGCATCGAAGGGTGAGATACGCACCAGCCGGTGGACCCCCTTCTCACTCTTGAGCCAACCGTAGGCGTAGGGACCCTTGATGGACACCGTAGCGCTCTTGATGCCTGCCTCTTCCCCCGGCGAGGTGTCCAGGACTGCTGCCTGGAGCCCCCTGCGGTCCGCCCAGCGCAAGTACATGCGAAGCAGCATGGTGGCCCAGTCGTGGGCATCGGTGCCGCCGGCGCCGGCGTGGATGGCCAGGATGGCATCCCCCTGGTCGTGGCGGCCGGAGAAGGCCCGCTGGAACTCCAGCGAGTCTACGCTGGCCGAGAGCCTGGTCAACTCCTGGGCCAGGCTCTCCCGCAGGCCGACCTCGCCCTCTGCCAGCGATAGGGCCAGCAACTCCTCCAGGGTGTGGCACTGGTCCTCCAGCTCACGCCAGGTGGCCACCGTGGCCTTGAGCTGGTCCAGCCGCCGCATCACCTTGCCCGCCTCTTCCGGATCGTCCCAGAAGCTGGGGCCGGCCGCCCGGGCCTCTAGGCGGCGGGCCTCCTCTTCCTTGCCGGCGATGTCAAAGGCGCCTCGCAAGGGCCGAGATCCTCTCCTTGGTCTGCTCCAGGGGCTCTCGTAGTTCCTGCATAGACTATTCAGGCCTATCCTTTGTTCAGAGTCTTGGATTACATAAGTGATGGCTGAGATGTCGGTTTGACCCGCGACCTGAGAGCTGGTCCCACTAGGCGACCAGCCGCAGCATGGTGGGCCAGCCGGGTGGGCTCGGGCATCCGGTACCCTCGGCAACAGCCCATCACGACCTCCAGGGCAGTGGGCAGGTCCACCTTGTGCCCAATGGAAACGTAGATGGGGGTGACGCCTTGGCGGGTGCGGAGGGCTGCTCCCACAACTTCGTCCTTGTCAACCAGCTCGGCCCGCGCTCCGGGCTCTGGTCCCAGTGGCCCGTGGCGGCCGCACAGGGCCGACTTGGCGCACCCGATGGATGGCAGGTCGGCAACAAGCCCGATGTGGCAGGCCAGGCCCATCCGCCTGGGATGTGCCACGCCTTGCCCGTCCACCAGGAGCACGTCGGGGACGTGTTGGAGTTGCTCCAACGCCTTTGCCAGGACTGGCACCTCCCGGAAGCCCAGAAGCCCCGGGATGTAGGGGAGTGGAGGCCTCTCCCGCGCCGTTGCTACCTCCGCCACCTCCAACCCTGGGAAGGTCAGGATTACCACAGCGCCGGTCGCGTAGCCCTCGGCATCGGTCGGCGAGATGTCGAGGCCAGCCACCAGGGTGATGCGCTGCGGCACCTGGTTGCTCCAGATCACCTGTTGCGCCAGTTGCCGCTGAAGGGCCAAGGCGGAGGATGGGCTAATGTCCCAGGGATGCAACGATAGCAGCTTCACTTCCCAATTATAGCATGGCTGGCTGTAGGCCAGGGGCCGGCCAGGATGCGGGTGAGGGTCTTTTCGTTTTCGCCCC
>JACQUK010000156.1 GCA_016210325.1 Chloroflexota bacterium | reverse complement strand
CCAGTAACTCCGTGCATTATGGCGGGGGATAGCTACGTCACGGGCCCCGATCATGAGCGGCACCAGGTAGTTGAAAAACGCGGCGCTCATGGGCATGACTACCAGGAAGATCATGGTGGTGCCATGCATGGTGAAGAGCTGGTTGTACATCTCAGGAGTCACCAGCCGTTCCTCGGGCCGCGCCAGTTGTAGGCGGATACCAAGGGCTTCAATGCCCCCCAACAGGAAAAACACAATGGCAGTGGCCCCGTACAGGACGCCAATGCGCTTGTGGTCAACAGTAGTGATCCAACTCCACACCCCGGTGGTAGACGGTCTTCGCAGCACACCCGCTATCGCCGCCATGAATCGCCTCCGCCCCTGCGGTCCAGGTCCTTTGCCAGACAGCCCGCTCGTCTCCGCACAGCCTTCTCACAACCCTTAAGATTACCACCACGCTTTTGTTATGACACGTTGCACCTAGCCTGCCAGAGCAAGACCAGGTGCCTGTCACTTCTACCGTAGGCCGTCAAGGTAGGCCACCAACGCAGCAATCTCATCCTGGCTCAAGCCAAGGTTTGGCATCTTGGCACCCGGCTTCACGTCCTGGGGATTCCGCAGCCACCGGGCAAGATTCTCCGGCGTATTGGCCAGGGCCCCCGCCGCCAGCGTTTGTCGGCTCCCCACACGGGTCAGGTCCGGGCCTACTCGTCCGTGTGCGGTCGTGCCCTCAATGGTGTGGCAAGCAGCACAGCCGCGGCTGGCGAACACCTGGGCGCCCTGCGTCCCCAGTCCCACGGGAGAGGCGGGCGGCTGCTTCTGCGCACTCACCCAGGCCGCAAAGGCTTCCTCCGGCTCCGCCACCACACGGAAGCGCATCTGAGCATGGGCGATGCCGCAGAACTCGGCACACTGACCGAAGTAGGTCCCCGCCCTGTCGGCGCGGAACCACATGGTGTTGGCCTGGTTCGGGATCACGTCAGTCTTGCCAGCCAGCTTGGGCACCCAGAAGCTGTGGATGACATCGTTGGACTGGAGAGCGAGTCTCACTGCGCGACCCACCGGAACGTGCAGCTCGTTGGCCGTGGTCACGCCCAGGTCGGCGTACTGGAACTCCCACCACCACTGGTACCCAACTACGCTGACTTGCAACGGCTCTTCACCAGGGGCCATGGCGGGGGGCGGCGCCGCAAGGTCAAAGATCGTCCGCACCGTGAGGACTCCAATGACGCCGACGAGGATGGCGGGCGCCAGAGTCCATGCGACCTCCAGCCGAGTATTCCCATGCACCTGGGGGGGTGTAGCTTGTTGCCCAGGCCTACGGCGGAAGCGGATGGTGGTGTACAACAGCAGTCCTTCGACCACCACGAACACACCGAGAGCGGCCCAGAAAAGGAAGAGGTACAGGTCAAGCTGCTTCTTGGCCACTGGGCCGGCAGCGTCAAAGGTTGACTGCGGGTACGATGTGGCACACCCTACCAGAAAGAGCACCATGGTCAGAACAAGGCCCACGCCAATCAACTGAAGCAAGGGCCGCCTGCCGACCACCATCGTCTCCATCCGATCCGGCCCTGGTTCCTGGAGCCCGTCTGCTATCCGCCGCTACTCCGGGAGGCCTGATACACCCTCGCCACGAGGCGCATCAGGGGCCGCTCACCCAATAGGAGATCTCGATCCCATCCTCGTGCGCTGACCATCACAGAGATTATCGTAATGCGACTTTGCATGTCCAGTATACTGCGGCCAGCTTCTCCTCTTTCCGACGCATGGATGTTGCCCTATTCCTGTGCTACAGGACACTGTCCAGCATCACGGCCGCAAAAAGCAGCGCAAGGTACAGCAGGGAAAAGAGGTAGAGTGGGCGGGCGCGCTGCACGCCCTCGGAACGCAGAAGCCTCCAGGCTAGCCAAAGAAGGAGCGCATCAAGCAGGACGGCCGCTGAGAGGTAGAGGTTCCCGACCGTTTTCAGGACGGCAAACAGGAGGGTGACCACCACGAGTTGAATACTGTACAGGAAAATGCTGCGCTTGGCCTCAGCCAGGCCCCTGACCACTGGCAACATGGGCACCTGCGCCCGGGCATAGTCGTCGCGCAGCATCAGAGCTAGAGACCAGAAGTGAGGCGGCGTCCAGAAGAAGACGATGGCAAAGAGGTAGAGAGCGGGTAGCCCCACGTGCCCGGTCACCGCAGCCCAACCTACCACAGGAGGAACAGCCCCGGCGGCGCCGCCGATGACAATACCCTGGGGAGTAGAGCGCTTTAGCCAGCGAGTGTAGACCAGTATGTAGAACAACGTGGCGCTCAGGGCCAGGGCAGCGCTCAACATGTTGACCCAGACAGCCAGGATGACAAACGCAACGACATTGAGTGTCACCCCGAACACCAGGGCATGGACCGGAGGGACCCGCCGGGCCGCCACCGGTCGCTGCCGGGTCCGCCGCATCAGCTCGTCAATATCCCGGTCCAGACAGTGGTTAAGGGCGTTGGCCCCTCCCGCGGCCAGCATGCCCCCCACCAGCACCAGCGCTACCAGCCAAAGCGACGGCAGCCCCTTGGCGGCCAGCAGCATCCCACCCACGGCTGTCACCAGCAGCAGGAGCACAATCCTGGGCTTGGTCAGCGTGATGTAGTCGGCTATCAGCGCAGCCGCTCTCCTCTGGGCGACCATGTGAGGCTCCGTTTCGTTCCCGATGGCGCATCGGCTTGCGTGCCTGCACTGGGGACTGCGTGCCGAGCGCCCACCCGGACCAGGACCGCCAGCGCCGCCATAGCCAGCCACACCGCGGTAGCTAGCCCCAGGTGGAGTGCCCTGACCGCAGGGCTGAAGTGGAGCCAGACCATTGCTGCCCCGGCCATCACCTGGGCCACGTACAGCCCACCAGTGACCAGGCTGATAGACCGCAGGTCAGCACGACGACGCCAGACAAGGACCAAGGTGAGCGCCAGGAGCACCGCGGAGGCCCCTGCCACAAGCCGATGGAGCATGTGGACTATCGGCAGCCCTTCGGCGGGGAAAAGCGCCGTTCCCCTGCAAAGAGGCCACGCGCTACAGGCAGCCATAGCCCCTGAAGCGGTGACGTAGGCCCCCGAAAGCACCAGCCCGAATCCCACCAGCACGAGGCCCACCGCCAGCACCGTCAGGAGGCCATCGTTTGTGCGCGCACGGAGCGGCGCGCCATCCCGTGCGCGCCAGGCCATCAAGGAAACCACCAGCATGCTGGCCGCCAGCGCCTCCGCCAGGCCCAAGTGGACCAGCACGGTCACCGGCGGCAGCTCCTGGAGCACCGCAATGCCACCCAGGACTACCTGGGGGCCCAGCAGGACGAGCCCAAGGGTAGCTGGGACGGAGAGCCAGTGCTCCCGCCGGTGGGACCTCCACACCAGCACCCAGGTGGCGACCACCAGGAAACCAACGGCGCTGGCCACCAGCCGATGGGAATACTCGATAAGGGCCGGTCCACTCAGCGGGGGGATGATCCTGCCGTGGCACAGCGGCCAGTCCGGACACCCCAGGCCAGAGCCCGTCGTGCGGACGACTCCGCCCAGGGTCACCAGGGCAAAGGCAGCAAGGACAGTGAGCGTGGAAAGCCAGAGGAGGAGCCGGCTGGGCCGCTGCCCCGGGCCGGACCCCACAGCGTTGCTGACCAATGGCACCTACTTCCTGGTCTTGGACCAGGGGCAGTGTTCGCAGGGAGATCTCAAGGGAAGCCACGGCTCCGGCTACCACCACCTCAAAAAAAGCTGCCAGAGCCCCCCGCGGCCCTGCCCCCAGCGCACTGTGAGAACTATCACAACCCAATGTACCAAATGCCCAGAAAATATGTCAATGAGAGCTTGCGCGGCTGCTCCTGGCGTATGCCGGGTTTCCTTGACACCCCTGTAACCGGTACATTAGCATAGCAACAAACCCAGAAGGAAAGCTCCGACGGCGAACCGCAATGGTGAAGGATTGTCCATCGCGCCGTGTTCCGTCGTCGGTGGAACGGTAGGGCCAAGATGCGTCCCTGGGCGGTGGTGGTGTTGGCCGCTGGCCAGACCAGTGGAATGAAGTCACGTTTGCCCACCTCGCTGCACCCTGTGTGCGGAAGCCCAATGGTCAAGCACGTGGTCCTGGCCGCCGGTCAGGTAGCCTCGTCGCTCCCCCTGCTGGTGGTACCCGCTGCGGACGAGGCTTTCCGGGCCGCGCTGGGCGAGGCGGTGCAGTATGTAGCAGCGCCCGATGCGGGAGATGTTGCTGGTGCATTAGCGCGAGTCCGCTTCGCCCTGGGAGAAGCCGCTGAGCACTTGCTGGTGCTGCCTGGCGATGCGCCCCTCATCACGGCCCAGACCATCGAGGCCCTGCTCCGCGAGCACGAGGAGACGGACGCTGACCTCAGCCACCTGGTCGCTCACTCTGTGGCGGAGCAAGGTGGCGGGGTTGGGCTGGGCCAGGGGACTACCACAGCGCCAAGCCCCTCAGTTGCCCTGGCTGACGTCTTCGCCGTACAGGGCCGCGCCCTGTGGCCGTCGTTGGAGCGACTCGGGAGCAATGCTCCTTCCGGAAGGCCGTTCCTCACGCGGCTGGCGGGCCTCCTTGGCGCCGGTGGGCTGGTGAGGGCCCTGCCCGTCGCGGACCCCGTGGAGCTAGTGTCGGTGCAGGACCGGGTCAGCTTGGCCCGGGCTGAGCAAGTCATGCAGGACCGCATCCGACAACGGCTCATGCTAGCTGGGGTCACCCTGTTGGAGCCAGCCTCCACCTTTGTGGACGCAGAGGTCCAGGTGGGGTTGGACACGGTGCTCTACCCAAACACGCACCTCTACGGCGCCACTCGCGTAGGCGCAGACTGTCGTGTGGGCCCCAATGCCATCGTCAAAGACTCGGTCGTCGGCGATGGCTGCATCATCTTCGCGTCGGTAGTGGAAGGGGCAACGCTGGAGCGTCACGTTGACGTGGGGCCGTTCAGCCACCTGAGGACCGGGACATACCTGGAGGAAGAAGTTCACATCGGCAACTACGCTGAGGTAAAGAACAGCCGTCTAGGACGGGGCACCAAGATGGGCCACTCCAGCTACGTTGGCGATGCCGATGTGGGGCCGGATGTCAACATCGGTGCTGGCACCATCACGTGCAACTTTGACGGGCAGCAGAAGCACCGCACGATCATCGGTGCACATAGCTTCATCGGGTCTGATACCATGCTGGTAGCACCCATCACGCTGGGCGAGGGGGCCAGGACTGGCGCCGGTGCGGTGGTGACCAAAGACGTGCCTCCTGGTTCCGTGGTGGTGGGCATGCCGGCCCGCCCTGTCCCCCCGGGGAAGCGATAGCCCCAGAGTCTAGAAGGTTAAAAAGCGAGGTACGCGAATACTCGATGGATAGTACCCTTGCCTTGGGTCTATTGATCGCGGCCATCATGCTCGTAGCGCTCGGCTCCTTCGCCAGGACTGCGCTGGCCGTCGCCAGCAAGGAGCGGGACTCCCAACACCTCACCGCTAGAGAATCCAGGACCATTGCCTTAGTCCGCCTTGCAGCCGAGGCTGAGCGTGCCCGCCGCTTCCTGGACACAAGTAGAGTTGTGCTCATCGTCGCCAGCGCATTGCTGCTGGTTGCAGCGCTGGCCCTCCCCCAAGCCCGGGTCCCCTGGGCCCGGGTCGCCTACTCTTCCTTGGCCCTGGTGGCCTCACTCCTGGCGCTCGACGCTATCGCGGCTATCCTGGGCCGCAGGGTCCCGCAGGCGGGCCTCTACGCCGCCTGGTGGCTCTATCAGCCATTCCGCCTGGCCAGACCAATCTTCAAGGTGGCCGCTGCCCTCCGGCGAAGTCCCTCCCCCTTGGAGGGACCAGCAGGGACGCCCCAGGAAACTCCTTCGGCTCCAGCTACGTCCAGCACCCCCTCTTCGGTGGAGCTAGCTCAGCCCGAGGGCGAAGCCGAGCGGGCGATGATCCGGTCGGTGCTGGAACTCCCCCGAACGGCAGTGCGTGAGGTCATGACACCGCGGGTAGATATCGTGGCAGCAGACCTGGACACCCCCCTGGAACACGTGGTTGAGCTGATGATGAAGCATGGCCACAGCCGCATCCCGGTGTACGAGGGCACCATTGACCATGTGGTGGGGATCCTCTACGCCCGGGACCTGCTGCGGCTCATCAATCAGCCCATGGAGTCCGCCGCCCTGCGGGACCTGTTGCGAGAAGTCCTCTTCGTCCCTGAGACCAAGAAGGTTGACGAGCTGCTCCGTGAGTTCCAGCAGCGTCGAGTGCACGTCGCGGTCGTTGTTGACGAGTACGGAGGCACCGAGGGTCTGGTTACCATCGAAGACCTGCTGGAAGAGATCGTGGGAGAGATGAATGACTTTGAAGCGCCGGAGCCGGAGGTGCTCCGGGTCAGCGAGAACGAGGCGTTGCTGGACGGCCGGGCGCGTCTGGACTTGCTGAAAGAGCTCTTCGCCATTGAGGTCCCTGAGGAGGGATTCGACACGGTGGCCGGGCTGGTGTACAGCCGGCTGGGGCGCATCCCATCGGCTGGTGACGAGGTTGCCACCCACGGACTGAAGATCAAGGTCCTGGCAACGGTAGGAAGACGGGTGAAGCGGGTCCGGATCATCCGTATTGAGTCTGGGGGACCTGAGGCGGCCTCCGCCTAGGGGTCGGTCCCAGATGGTCTCTATCTGTCCCAGCCACAGAAGATGCCTCCGGACTACTCCCTTGGCTTCTGTGGTACAATCAGCTAGAAAGCCCGTCAGGGTGGTGTCGCTGTGCCCATCTATGAATACCGCTGCCAGTCCTGCCGCCGGCGTGTCAGCATCTTCCTCCGTAGCTTTTCCTCCACGGTGGAGCCGGTCTGCAACCACTGTGGCAGCAAGGACCTGACGCGCCTGGTCTCGCAGGTAGCCGTCATCAAGGGCTGGGGCAGCAGCCTGGAGGGACCGGATTTCGGCGCCCTGAACGACGCGGACGATAGCGACCCCCAGGCCATGGCCAAGTGGATGAAAGACTACCGCAAGCAGATGACCGGTGAGGAAGGCGAGCTGAGCGACGCCGATATGCTGGATGCGGGGATACCTCCCGATACCGAGTACCAGGGGCCCTGGGCCGATGTGGAGCCTGGCTAGCGCAACGGAGGAAACCTGTGCCCTTCTATGACTATCGGTGCCAGCAGTGCAGGGCAAAGACCACGGTCTTCACCCGCTCGGTCTCCGCCTCCGTGCAGCCCACCTGCTCCCAGTGCGGCAGCACGGAGCTCCAGCGGCTCGTGTCTACTTTCGCCTACCACAAGTCGGTCCAGACTGTCCATGAAGAGTCCGGACCGCCATCCGCGTCCCCAGGCATGGACTACTACAAGGACCCCCGCAACATTGGCCGCCACGTGGAGGACTTCTTCCAGAAGCAGGGCATGGAGCTTCCCCAGCAGGTCCAGGAGAAGATCAAGGCCGCGCGGGAGGGGGTCATGCCCAAGGAGCTGGACTTATAAGTGATAACGCCCTTCATCGAGGCCCACAAGGGGGCCCTAAGGCAAAGCCTCCTTCTGATAGAAGCCGCCGTCAAAGGGCCCATCGGCCTCACCTATGACCTGCGGGCCCTACGCCAGTCCCTCTTTCCTGATGAAGAAGACACCGAGGCGGCGAAGCTGCGGGAGGAGACGGCACCGGGCCCAGAGCGGGGCCTGGACGCCCTGGCGCAGGCCGCTGGCGCTATCCGCTTGCTCCGTAGCCTGGAGTCCCTGGATGGCGGGTGGGCCGGACGCGCCGAGAAGGTGCTGGCGAGGGCCTCGGCACGCCTGGGGGCAGACCTGCGCCGCCAATGCGCCTCTCAGGTCAGGGGGCTCTATGTCATTGTGGACCCCAAGGCCACCAATGGGCGCCCCATCCTCGAAGTGGCCGCAGCGGCGCTGCGCGGTGGCGCACGAGTCCTCCAGCTCCGCGACAAGGTGAACGACAAGGGGGACCAGCTCCCCGTGGCACGGAAGCTGGCAGCGCTCTGCCGCCAGCACAACGCCTTGCTCTTCATCAACGACCACGCCGACCTGGCAGTAGCTAGCGGTGCCCACGGCCTTCACGTGGGCCAGCACGACTTGCCCATCGCCGAGGCCCGTCGGGTGCTGAGTCCGGGCCAACTGGTGGGCTGCTCCAACGCCCTGGTAGACGAGGCGGTCGCCTCGGAGGGGCTGGGCGCCGACTACATCGCTGTTGGGGCCATCTACCCCACGGCCTCCAAGGAGAAGACCCGCCCGGCTGGTCTGGAGACGCTGCGCAAGGTGCGTCAGATTGTGCAGACCCCCATCGTGGCCATCGGGGGCATCAACGAGTCCAACGTCGAAGAGGTCATCGCTGCCGGCGCCGACGCCGTGGCGGTCATATCCGCCGTCGTCTCAGCGTCGGACCCCGAGGCCTCCGCCCGCAGACTCACCGCCAAGATCGAGGCAGCGCTAGCCCCGATGTCATCGGGGCGGAAGGGCTAAGCCCCATGCAAGACCACGTGGCCAAGCTCCACCAGGTGGGCGAGACGGCCCGCACGGCCCTGAGCGAGAAGTTCGCCGCCCGAGAGCGGGCACTGCCCCTGTGCCGAGAGGCCATTCAGCACTGCGCCAACTCCATCAGGGCCGTCCACCGGGGCGAGCTGGCCCCGGCCCAAGGGCTGCTGGGGCAGGCCGCCAAGGCGCTCCAGCAAGTCAGCCAGGCCCTCCAGGGCCACCCGGACGTCTTCAACGCCGGCTTTTTGCACGATGCCCAGAAGGAGTTCGCCGAAGCCAACGCCACCCTGGCCTTCGCTGCGGGCACCCCCCTGCCTGGGCCCAAGGAGCTGGGCGTGGAGCTTCCAGCCTACCTCAACGGGCTGGGCGAGGCGGTGGGAGAGCTGCGCCGCTACATCCTGGACGCGCTGCGGCGGGACGACGTCTCCCGCTGCGAGGAGCTGCTGGAGATCATGGACGAGGTCTACACCATCCTGGTGACCATGGACTTCCCGGACGCCCTCACCGGCGGGCTGCGGCGCACCACCGACATGGTGCGCGGCGTCCTGGAGCGCACTCGCGGCGACCTGACCGTTGCTCTGCGCCAGCGCTCCCTGGAGCGCCACCTGGCTGCGCTGGAGGGCCAGCAGGGCAGACGGTAGCCCCACTCATAGTTCTGGTCCCAAGCACCGATAGCAGGAGACCGACGGGGTCGACCACACAGCTAAATGAGTGATCACCCTGAAGTTGCATTTGCGAAGCCGCTTGTGCTGTCATTCAGCACATCACGTTATGGTAAACCTGCCACCACAAGAGGACTTATCAAGAAGGTTCCACCGGTTACACCAAGTAGTGCGAGCGGTACTGCAACGCCTCGGCGACGTGCGTCACGCCGACACCATCGCTGTCTGCCAGGGCAGCAACGGAGTTAGCCGTCTTCGCGGACAGATTCATGCCTAGACGGCGATGTACTCCGCATAGGACTGTGACTGCGGAACGGGCAAATTGTCCTCCAGTAGCCCCTGCACGTGCATCTGGATGGCTTCGTGCATGTTGCGCTCGGTCTCCTCAATGGTTGCGCCGGTAGCCACGCAGCCAGGCAAATCCGGCGAGTAGGCAGAATAATTGTCGCCCGCCTTCTCGATGACGACGAGGAACCGGTACATCGTTACCCTTTCGACTTCAACTGCGCTTGCTTGAGGATGCTGTTCAGCGTCCCAGGGGCGAGATCGTCGTTCGGGTGGCCCGCAACCGTGACCCTCCCTGTCTTCATCGAGTGCTTGTACTGGCGATGGCTACCCTTCGTCCTAACCAGGTACCAGCCATCCTCTTCCAGCATCGTGATGACGTCCCGTACCTTCATTATACCGACGCCTACACCAAGTAGTGCGAGCGGTACTGCAACGCCTCGGCGACGCGGGCCACGGCGATGTTGTCGGCGGCCGCCAAGGCGGCGATCATCCGCGAGCCCTTGAGCACCCGGTGAAAGGCACGCGCGGAAAGGTTGAGCTGGCGCATGCTTGTTCTCTCATTCAGCACGTGCTTCTACCCAGGCACTACCCACTGACCTGCCAGTACCCGGCCCTCAGCGAACGGTGAAGGTGAGGTTCTTCACCAGGACCCCGTCTACTGAGACCCGGACCACGTAGTCAGCCTTCTTCTGAAAGGCCCCCAGGTCGGTCCTGGTCTCGCCCGCCGGCAGCGTATGGACTTGGTCATGGACCACCGTTCCGAGCCTGCCACGCTCCTGGGCACAGAAGCGGGTCGCCACCTCACTCTTGGCGACAGTGACAAGCACCACAGCCTCGGTGGGAGTGAACTCCCGGCCACCCTCTCCCGTGGCGCCGCTGCCACTGCCAAAGTCCATCTTGCTGAAATGCTGAGCAAAGGCAACGTCATCAGCACTGCCCCCCGCACTACACTCCGTTGCCTGCTGCGTAGGTCCACCGCACGCAGCCGCGACGAGCGCCAGGGCTACCAGCACTACAGCAGCGCGCCCCGGGAGGACTGTGTGATAACGCATGCTTCACCCTCCGAGAAAAGCCCCTGTCGGTTCCGGCAGCATCATAGCTCGTTCTGCGCAAGGGTCAATACTCAGGCTTGGATGTGGACTAGTGCTTGGTTGCAGAAATCAGCGTACATTAATGTCATACGTAGACCCTTCGTCCCGGCTCATCGGGACTCAGGGTGACAGATTAGAACTGTGTCATTCTGAGCGCAGCGAAGAATCTGGGTTCGCGCGGGTAACGGCGCAAGCAAGCACTAGCAGGCAACCGGGCGGGACCAGCTACGGGAGGTACAGCCCTGAAGAGCGCCGCAGCAGAAAGGGGTTGGCGCGCCGCTCCTGGCCGATGGTGCTGGCCGGGCCGTGGCCGGGCAGCACCTTGGTGGCATCAGGCAGCGTCAGCAGCTTCTGATGGATGTTGCTGATGAGTTGGTTGTGGTTGCCACCAGCGAAATCGGTCCGTCCCACGCTCATCAGGAACAGCGTGTCGCCGGTGAAGACCAGACCCTCGGTGAACAGGCAAACGCTCCCCGGCGTGTGGCCGGGCGTCTCCAGCACCTTGAGGGTGACCTCTCCGGCCTGAAGCTGGTCGCCATCTTTCAGCAGTTGGTCCGGCTCCGGAGGCTCGCGGAAGTCTGGGTCCATCATCCGGGCACGCTCGCCCTGCTTGAGCAGCAGCACGTCCCCCGCATGGATGGCATAGGGTGCGCCGGTGGCCTCCTTCAGCGCCGCCACGCCACCCGTGTGGTCGAAATGGCCGTGGGTGTTGATGATGAGCACGGCGGTCAGCCCCTGACGCTGGAGCTCAGCGGCCAACTCCTCTCCTTCCGCGCCGGGGTCAATAACAATGACCTCGTTGGTCTGTTCCGAGCCGACCACGTAGCAGTTGGTTGCCAGGGCTCCCACCACGTAGGTCTTCAGCAGCATCCCTGTACACTACCTTTCGATGGGTGTATCGTCGCGGTTGCCCCACTCGCCGAAGGAGCCATCGTAGTTCCGCACCTTCTGGAACCCCAGCAGCTTCAGGACAAACAGCCCGTGCGCCGCACGGATCCCTGCCTGTCAGTACGATACCACCTCCCGCTCGGGCGTGATGCCGTGCTCCTTCAACTGAGCACGCAGTTGTTCCGCCGGTCTAAAGGTGTCTGTGGCGCGGTCAACGTTGTTGGTCCACTCCAGGTGGACTGCGCCGGGCATGTGGCCCGAGCGGCGGTTGCCCCGCGTGTTCTCGCCCGTATGCTCGGCCTGGCTTCGGACGTCCCACAGCACCGTGTCCGAGTCGCCGATGCGCCCCTTCACGTAGTCCACGGTAGCCAGCAGGTCGGGATTGGCCCTGGGGGTGAAGGTCGTCCGAGGCAGCCTCGGTACATCGCTGGCCAGAGGCCGGCCCTCTCGGAACCACTTGGTCCAGCCCCCGTTGAGCACCTTGGCCTTGGTATGGCCGTAGTAGTTCAGCACCCACCACAGCCTGGCCGCGAAGAGACCGCCTCGGGCGTCGTAGGCCACCACCGTGGTCTCATCACCAATCCCCAGGGACTCCATCAGCGCCTTGAGCTGCTCCGGGCGCATCACGTGCACCCGGTCCTCCGGGTCCTTCTCGTAGTTGTCGGGTACGGACACCGCCCCAGGAATGTGGACGCGCGCGTAGGCGGCCGGGGCCTCGCAGTCAACGATGCGGATGTCCAGGTCCTTCAGGTGCTCCGCCAGCCACTCGGTCTCCACCAGAAGCTCAGGATGGGCATACCCTCCCCCGCTCACGTCGTCTCCTTTCGGCCAGAACATAGCTCCAGGTCTCTCTCCTCGCGGGCAACGTGCGCACTATGCCCACAGCAGTTGTTGCTCTTGCGCCATGTCTTTATGTCACCTTAGCCCACGGGAAGACCTGGGTCCCGGAGTTATCGCGTCCCCGCCCAGTGTAGTGTCCCAGAAGCTCAGCGCACAGTGCGCTAGACCTCGCAGGCCCGCTCATGGTTCGACAAGCTCACCACGAGCGGGCGGGAGCCCAACTAGCCGCTCGTCCTGAGCCTGTCGAAGGATGAGCGGGTTGTGCAAGGCAATTCAGGAACGGGACACTTGCTGGCCTCGGAAACTACCCCTATGATATGGCAGCAGTCGGGCGCTGGCTAGCCTCCGACCAGCGCGCCAGTCCCGAGGGGAACTTGGGGCCACGGCGGCCAGAGGCACGGCGCTTACCACTGGCTAGACACTGCGACGACGTTGCCGAGTGGCATCAACGGTAGCCGGCCCAAAGGGCGCATGCGAAGGCCGAGAGACGACGGTGCCCTGGGTGCCCCTGCGAGTCGCCCCAGTACACCCTCTGGACAGAGCACTGGCGCATGGTAGAATGAGGTGCTAAGTGTACTTGACAGCAGGGTAGCATGATGCTATTGTCGCCCCTAACTGTCAGGGCACTGCCCACGGCCCGCTAGCTCAATTTGGCAGAGCAGCTGACTCTTAATCAGCGGGTTCCAGGTTCGAGTCCTGGGCGGGTCACTTTCTGTTCGGCTTTCCCCTAGAGCCTGCGGCGTGGCTGAGTTGGCTCTTGACATATACTAAGGGGATGTGTCGGAACTGGCAGACGAGCATGACTTAGGATCATGTGCCGAAAGGCGTAGGAGTTCGAGTCTCCTCATCCCCACGAACATGGGCGTCCGCGGGCAGCACACTCGGCGGGCCCGACGATACGGCAGCCACTGTCCTGCGCGGTTCAGGTTCTCCCTTTTGAGGCACAGGGTCGCAGGTCAACACCAGAGACCAAAGGAGGTCCGGTGGCCACCTTACTGCAAGTGAAGAACCTGGCGACCTACTTCTACACTGAAGACGGTGTGGTGAAGGCCGTTGACGGCGTCTCCTTCGATCTCCAGGAAGGCGAGACCTTGGGCTTGGTCGGGGAGAGCGGCTGCGGCAAGAGCGTCAGCGCCCTTACGGTCATGCGGCTTATACCCAACCCGCCCGGCAGGATCGTCAGCGGCGAGATCATCTTCCAGGGCGAAGACCTGATGAAGCTGGATGACGATGAGATGCGGCACATCCGCGGCAACCGCATCGCCATGGTCTTCCAGGAGCCTATGACGTCCCTCAACCCGGTGCTCACCGTCGGTAAGCAGCTCACCGAGAGTCTGGAGCTGCACATGAAGATGGACCACAAGGCAGCATGGAAACGGGCCCAGGAGCTGCTGGAGATGGTGGGCATCCCGGACGCCGGCGAGCGGTTGCAGCACTATCCCCACCAGTTCAGCGGCGGCATGCGCCAGCGCGTGATGATCGCTATGGCCATGTCCTGCAACCCAAAGCTGCTCATCGCGGACGAGCCCACCACTGCCCTGGACGTGACCATTCAGGCCCAGATTCTGGAGCTCATGCAGAACGTGGCCAAGGACCTTGGCACTTCCGTCATCATCATCACCCATAACCTGGGCGTGGTGGCCCGCTACGCTCAACGGGTCAACGTGATGTACGCTGGCAGGATTATCGAGACCGGAACTGCGCGGGAGATCTACGGCAACCCGCGACACCCCTACACCCTTGGACTGCTGAAGTCGGTGCCGCGCCTGGACGAGCCGCGCAAGGAGCGTCTGGCACCCATCGAGGGAATGCCCCCTGACCTTGTCAACCTGCCGCCCGGGTGTAGCTTCCGGCCGCGCTGCCCCTACGCAATCAAGAGATGCGAAGAGGAGTACCCGCCACTGGTGTCCGTCAAGGACTCCTCAGCAGACCGCCATCTGGCTGCCTGCTGGGTAGCTGATCAACTGGGCCGCAAGTAGGCGAGGGGGAAAGATGACGCAACAAGTGCGCCTGAATCAGCCCACCGCTACCAAGGATGGCAACATCCTGATTGACGTCCAGCACCTCAAGATGTATTTCCCGGTCACCTCGGGAATCATCGTGCAGCGGAAGGTGGCCGACATCAAGGCGGTGGACGACGTCAGTTTCTTCATCCGCAGGGGTGAGACCCTGGGCCTGGTGGGCGAAAGCGGCTGTGGCAAGACTACTACTGGGCGTTGCATCCTCCAGCTTTACCGCCCAACGGCTGGGAGCGTCCAGTTCGGTGAGCTTGACCTCTGCAAGGCCCCTGGGCAGTTGCTGCGCGCCATGCGGCGCAAGATGCAGATCGTCTTCCAGGACCCCTACTCCTCTCTGAACCCGCGAATGACCGCCGGCAGCATCGTTGGTGAGCCGCTGCTGATCCACAAGCTGGTGCACAACAACAAGGAGTTCCGGCAGCAGGTGGCCGACCTCCTCCAGACCGTGGGGTTGAACCCCTACATGGCTGACCGCTACCCCCACGAGTTCAGCGGTGGGCAGCGCCAGCGCATCGGCATCGCACGGGCCCTGGCCGTTCGGCCTGAGTTCATGGTCCTGGATGAGCCCATCTCAGCCCTGGACGTCTCCATTCAGGCCCAGGTCCTGAACCTGCTGGAGGACCTTCAGGGGCAGTTCAACCTTACGTACCTGTTCATCGCCCATGACCTGTCGGTGGTCCGCCACATTAGCGACCGGGTGGCGGTGATGTACCTGGGCCACATCATGGAGATCGCTGACCGCAACGAGCTCTACGCGAACCCGTTGCACCCGTACACCAAAGCCCTGCTCTCCGCGGTGCCTATCCCTGACCCCCTGGTGGAGGCCAAGCGGGAGCGGATCATCCTGCGGGGCGATGTCCCCAGCCCCCTGCGGCCACCCCCCGGGTGTGTCTTCCACACGCGCTGCCCCATCGCCATTGACGAGTGCCGCGCAGCAGTCCCGGAGCTTCGTAAGGTTGGTACAGACCACTGGGTGGCCTGTATCCGGGTATAACGCCGCAGTCCAGAGAGTCCGCAGAAGGCAGTCCCGACCGGTCGGGACTGCCTTCTCTTTTCGCGCTGCGGGTGTCCCGCGCCAAGCCTTGGACTGCGGGCTTCGCAGCGGCGCCCTGTTCCTACGTCGCCCACCATGCTAGTATGGACACGTATGGACTCACGCCATGTTCGCAACTTCTGCATCATTGCCCACGTTGACCACGGCAAGTCTACTCTGGCTGACCGGCTGCTGGAGTTGACCGGCACGGTAGACGCACGCCAGATAACCGCCCAGTTCCTGGACTCTATGGACCTGGAGCGAGAGCGCGGCATCACCATCAAGGGGAAAGCGGTACTGATGCGGTACCGCGCCCGGGACGGCCAGGAGTACCAGCTCAACCTGATTGACACGCCGGGACATGTGGACTTCAGCTACGAAGTCTCCCGCGCCCTGGCCGCCTGCGAGGGTGCCCTGCTGGTGGTAGACGCCAGCCAGGGCATTGAGGCCCAGACCATCGCCAACACGTTCCTGGCCCTGGAGCACAACCTGATTCTGATTCCGGTGGTCAACAAGATAGACCTGTCCAGCGCCGAGCC
Source organism: Chloroflexota bacterium (assembly GCA_016210325.1). Classification (GTDB taxonomy): domain Bacteria; phylum Chloroflexota; class Dehalococcoidia; order Lucifugimonadales; family HRBIN23; genus JACQUK01. The sequence continues at coordinate 1,161 of JACQUK010000156.1, read as the reverse complement.
AGAGCGAGTAGCCCAGGAGCTTATCGGGGCCCTGGGCTTCACCCACGAAGAGATCATCTTCGCATCTGGGAAGGACGGCACAGGCGTTCCGGAGGTCCTGGAGGCGGTGGTGAGCAGGGTGCCCCCACCGCGGGGCAGTGCTGACGCGCCACTGCGAGCCCTCATTTTCGACTCCAAGTACGACCCCTACAAAGGCGTCTTGGCCTACCTACGCGTGACGGATGGCGGCGTCGCGGTCAACGAAAAGGTGCTGCTCATGGCCTCTGGCACCACTGCGGAGGTGCTGGAGGTGGGGGTCTTCCGCCCTCACCTTACCCCCACTGGCGCCCTGGCCACAGGCGAGGTGGGCTACCTGGCAACGGGTCTGAAGAACGTCCGAGATTGCCGAGTGGGCGACACCATCACGCTAGCGTCAAGGCCAGCCCAGCAGCCCCTACCTGGGTACCGGCCCTTGAAACCCATGGTGTTCGCCAGCCTGTACCCTTCGGAGGGACAGTCCTACGAGGCCCTGCGTGACGCCCTGGGGAAGCTCCAGCTCAACGACGCTGCCCTCACGTTCGAGCCGGAGAGCTCAGCGGCCCTGGGCTTCGGGTTCCGCTGCGGCTTCCTGGGGTTGCTCCACATGGACATCGTGCAGGAGCGCCTGGAGCGCGAGTACGACCTGGATATCACCGTGACGGCCCCCAGCGTGGCCTATCAGGTCCTCCGGACCGACGGCCAGGAGGAGATGGTAGAAAGCCCTGCCCAGTTGCCCTCTCCCGCTGCAATTCAGGAGATACGGGAACCATGGATCAGCGTCACGCTCATCGCGCCGTCACGCTACCTGGGCAACATGTTGGAGTTCCTCAGCCAGCGGCGCGGCCAGCACCGCCGCATGGAGTACCTTTCCACCGGCAGCCAGGAGGCCGCGGACACCCGCAGCCCCATCCACGACCCCAGGGTGCTGCTGGAGTACGAGATGCCCCTGGCAGAGCTCCTGGTTGACTTTTACGATCAGCTTAAGGCCCGCACCCAGGGGTACGCCTCGCTGGACTACCACCTCCTGGGGTACCGCCCTGGTTCCCTGGTGAAGCTCGACATCCTCATCAACAACCAGCCGGTGGATGCTCTGTCCTTTGTGGTACACCGCGACAAGGCCTACGAGTACGGCCGGGCTCTGGT
>JACQUK010000155.1 GCA_016210325.1 Chloroflexota bacterium | reverse complement strand
TTGCGCCCCCTTTTTATTTGGGGGCCCCCAACGACAATCTGTATGCGAATCTATGAGACAGGACACTAGGAAGCGCTGGCCCATGGCCTATCGGCCTCTGGTGGCCCCCGAAGGGCCTCACTCTACCGCCAGCACCACGGTGCCCGTGGAGGAGAGGGAGCCGCCGGTGCCGTTGACCAGGGAGGTCTTGATACCAGGTACCTGGCGGTCACCGGCCTCGCCACGCAGTTGGCGCACCGCCTCCACCAGCAGGAAGATGCCGTACATCCCCGGATGCGTGTAGGACAGTCCACCGCCGCTCGTGTTCAGGGGGAAGGCGCCGCCGGGTGCAGTCCGCTGCCCCTTAACGAAGTCGGGGGCCTCGCCCCTGCCGCAAAAGCCCAGCGACTCCAGCGTCACCAGCACGGTATAGGTGAAAGAGTCGTAGATCATCACATGGTTGATGTCCTTGTGGGTCAGGCCGGCCCGGTCCAGGGCGCGGCGGCCACTGACGGCGGCCGGCGTGATGGTCAGGTCAGGCATAGTGCTGATCTGGCTGTGGTCGTGGGACTCGCCGGCCCCCAGGACCCATACGGGCTTCTTGCGGCAGGCCGCCGCCCGCTCCGCCGTGGTGACGACGACAGCGGCGCCGGCGTCGGTCACCAGGCAGCAGTCTGGCAGGTGGAAGGGCCAGGAGACCCAGCGGGAGCTATGGTAGTCGTCGAAGGTCATGGGGTCTTTCATGAAGGCCTTGGGGTTCTTGAGGGCCCACTTCCGGGTGGCCACGGCCACCTCGGCCATCCCCTGGCGTGTGCGCTCCTCGCCGTACTGGTGCATGTAGCGGGTGCAGGCCAAGGAGTAGGAGACTGGAGGGCCGATGATGCCGAAGGGGACCTCGTACTCCTGGTTGGGAAGGTTCTGGTCCGGCGGTGCCGGTGCGCGTCGCGAGCGCCCCGCCTGGCCGTGCGTGACCAGGGCTACCTCGCAGTACCCTGCCTGAATAGCGGCGATGGCATGGGCCACGTGGATGACGAAGGAGGAGCCGCCGACAGAGGTGCTGTCGGTGAAGGTGGGCTGAATGCCCAGGTACTCGCCGGCCACCAGGGTGGAGAACCCGGCGGTGAACAGCCCGTCCACGTCCTTCTTGCTGAGACCTGCGTCGTCCAGGGCGTTGTAGGCAGCCTCAGCGTGGTGCTGGAGAGAAGACTTGTTGGGCACAAGCCCGAGCTCGTCGGACTCGGCTGCACCGACGATGGCGATGCTGCGGTCCTTGCGGGTGGCCCTACGCGCTGGCACGAGACCCACCTCCTTCTGTGGTGCTAACTAGGCCAGGGCCTGGACTTCGAGCTACTTTAGCACAACAGGCGACGGGTTGGCCTATCGCCGCCGTATGGCCCGCTGCCTCCTGGCGGTCTCAGCGTGCCAGGCGCCAAAGGCCAGGAGGTCGCTCATTGTCATGCGGCGGCCAAGCATCCGCTCCTCGAACCACCTGCGGCGCTCCCTGAGGTACCCCAGACGTCCTCCCACCACGAGGAAGAAGCGGAAGCAGCCCAGGAGCGACTTGGCCGTGTCCAGAGCGGCAATTGTCCAGTCCACCGGGGTGATAAGCGCCCATTGGGTGGCCTTCAGGACCGGGGATGTCATGGCCTGCTATCGTCCGGGTCTCAGATTGTGCTCGTGCGATAGTAGCATCGGCTGACGCCGTGTCAAGGGCGCTGGTCTGCCGGGGTGCCAGCACGGAACGCTCTCAAGACACCGCAGCATGAGGAACTTCAACAACCTGATGGGGCTATGCGTGCTCTTGCAGAGGGTGGGGTATGCCACGCCCTTCAGGGTGTGGTATTGGGGGACTCTCCACCGCACCGTAAACGGTGCGGCATGCTCCACCCTTGCTGGAGCAGCCATTACCCGAACAAGCTGTTGAACTTCATAAGGCTGTGGCATGATGCCCCCGACTTGAGGCGGGGGTAGGCAGGCACTCTTGAGATAGACTCCACCAGGCACGGCCAGGCCTCACACCGTCCCTTCCGCCTGAAGCTGGGCCAGCTCCTCGGGGCTGAGCTTCAGGAGCTCCCCATAGACCTGCTGGTTGTGCTCTCCAGCCCTGGGCGCCGTGCGCTCCACCGCCATCGGGGTAGAGGAGAGCTTGATCGGGTTGCCGATAAGCGGCACCATGCCCGAAGGGCCGTGGTCTAGGCGCATCACCATCTGACGTGCCTGCACCTGGGGGTCGTCGTAAGCTTGTGGGACCGAGTAGACCGGGCCACATGGTACCCCGGCGCCGCTCATAGCCTCCACCACGGCTGTGGCGGTACGCTGGGCTACCCAGGAGGCGACGATGGGGTTGAGCTGGTCGGCGTGGCGAGAACGCGCGATGTCGTCGCGGAAACGGGGGTCCTGGGCCAGCTCCTCCTGGCCGATAGCCTTGAGGAAGCGGCGCCACATGCGCTGGCCCACGACGCAGATGACCACGTGGCCATCCTGCGCCTGGAAACAGTCGAACGGGCCGGTGAAGAAGTTGCGGTTGCCTAGCTGGGGGCGCAGCTCTCCCACGGCGGCGTACTCGGCAAACATGCTCTCCATGAAGGATAGGGCAGTGTCCAGCAGGGCGACATCAACGTGCTGCCCCTTGCCCGTCCGCTCCCGGTTGTAAAGGGCGTACATGGCGCCCAGGGCGCCGTAGACTCCTGTGCCGAAATCCACGTAGTTCACCCCCGCCTTCAAAGGTGCGCTGCCGGGGAACCCGGTGACCGCCATGGCGCCGGACATCGCCTGGCCAATGGTGTCGAAGGCTGGCCTCTGGGAATAGGGGCCGGTGTGACCGAAGCCGGTGACTGACACCTGGACCAGGCGCGGGTTCACCTGGCTCAGCGTCGCGTAGTCCAGCAGGCGCGCCTCTGCCGAGGCCGGAGGGAAGTTCTCCACCACCACGTCGGCGTGGGCCGTCAGACGGTGCACCAGCTCCGGGGCCCTGGGGGACTTCAGGTTCAGGGTGATACCCAGCTTGTTGCGGCAGGTGAACAGGGTGTAGAGGCTCTCTCCCGTCGGTGTAAAGGGGCCTAGCTCCCGGTCCTCGGCACCGCCGGGCCGCTCCACCCTGATGACCTCCGCGCCCATGTCGCCCAGCAACTGGGCGCAGTAGGGGCCTGCCTTGAAGCGAGAGAAGTCCAGCACCCGAATACCATCCAGGACTGCGTCCATCGCGCCTCTCCTTGGCCTCGCGGACTCGTTGTGACAAAGTATAGCTTGTCAGGCCCTCTCGAAGAACCCCTCTCCCGCATACCCGCGTTGACAGGGGAGGGCTGCGGGCTATACTGGCCCTGAGTTGGCCAAGGGGCCTGTGGTCGGCCAGCGTTTGCCAGCCCTGGGCGGGGCTAGGAAAGCTTGTTGGGAACGAGCAAAGGTGTTGTCGCCATGAAGGCCTGCATCTACCTGGGGCCAGGCCAGTTGCGGGTGGAAGAGCGCCCAGTGCCGAGCCCTGGGCCGGGCGAGGCGCTCATCAAGACCAGGGCAGCCTCCCTCTGCTACTCCGACATCCGTGTGTTCAAGGGCGAGAAGGCGGCCAGGCCCGGCGTGGTGCAGGGGCACGAGGCGGCGGGCGAGGTGGTTGCGGTGGGGAGTGGCGTCGCAGCGGTCCGGCCCGGCGACCGGGTGGCCCTCTGCCCCATCCTGGCCTGCGGGGCCTGCTACTTCTGCCTGCGGGGCAAGCGGAACCGCTGCCTTGGGCGCCGCACCCTGGGGTACGATGCCGACGGCGGCCTGGCAGAGTACATCCTGGCGCCGCGGGAGCTGGTGGCCCTGGGCCATCTGCTGAAGCTGCCGGAGGGCCTGGCCTGGGACCTGGCGGCCCAGACCGAGCCTTTTGCCTGTGCCCTCTACTCCCTGGAGGCGTGCCGCCTGGGGCCTGGCGCATCCGTCGCCATCGTGGGGGCTGGCCCCATGGGGCTGACCCACCTGCTGCTGGCACGGGGCATGGGGTGCCACACCATCGTTGTCTGTGACCCCGTTGAGGAGCGGCTGGCCGTGGCCCAGGAGCTGGGGGCCACCGCCGCGGTCAGTCCAGACCACTTTGCCAGGACGGTCCACGCGCTGACCGACGGCCTGGGCGCCGACGGCGTGGCCGTCACCGTGGGCAACACCGACGCTATCCAGAGCGGGCTGGTCGTGGCCCGCAAGCAGGGCGTGGTCAACATCTTCGGCGGGTGTCCGCCCGGCACGGTCCTGGCCCTGGACCCCAACCTGGTCCACTACAACGAGCTGTGGGTGACGGGCACGCAGAACGCCAACCCCGAGCACTATCAGCGCGCCCTGGGCGTGCTGGCGGTGATGCCCCAGGCAGGGCGGCTGTTCACCCACCGGTTTGGCATCCAGGAGGCGCCCAGGGCCTTTGAAGCCCGTCTGAGCAGGCAGGGGCTGAAGGCGGTCATTGACTTCTAGCGTGGTGAACCAGGAATCCGTTGAAAAATGTCATTCTGAGTCCCGACCCGTCGGGACTCAGAATCTGGTGGTGAGGCTGCCTCCCCGCCAGATGCTTCACTTCGTTCAGCATGACAATCTAGTCCTCGCATTAGGCAGCGCACTTCTGACTCAGGACACTAGCGCTGGAAAGGCTTGATGGGGGCTATGGAAGGAGAGCAGCTACTCGCATTGGTACACGATCTGGGAGAGGTAGTCTTCACCCGCCTGCGGGGTGAAAAGGCCCTGGGCCTGGCCCGCCGATCGCTGGAGAAGGGCGCCAGCGGGGATGTGACCAGCGGCATTGACCGGGCCGCCGAAGACCTCGTCCTGGCGTTCTTGAAGGACAAGGGGACCCCCTGCCGCGTGCTCTCCGAGGAGCGGGGCCTGCTGCACCTGGGGACCGGCAGCCCTCAAGTGGACTTCGTGGTGGACCCGGTGGACGGCAGCAGCAACGCGGCCATGGGGCTGCCGTACTACGCCCTTTGCGTGTATGCCCGGGCGCCCGGAGCCGAGGTGGGCCTTGTCCGGAACCTGGTGACTGGCGACGAGTACGCCGCCCTGCGGGGGCACGGCGCCAGTCGCAACGGGCAGGCTATCAGCACCTCCGGCGCCCGGCACCTGGACGGTGCTGTGGCGCTGCTGACCAACGCTGTGTCCGCGGAGGACTACCAGGGCCTGCGCTCCCTGTTCCTGGCGCCAGGCACCATTCGGGTGCTGGGGTCCATCGCCCTGGACCTCTGCGCGGTGGCCGCAGGGCTGGCCGACGTTGCTATCGAGTACCACGTCAACCGCGCGTACTTGCGCTCGGTGGACCTGGCGGCTGCCCAGGTGATTCTGGAGGAAGCCGGCGGCGTGGCCCTGGACGAGCGGGGCGACCGCGTGTGTGTGGACTTCGACCTGGAGAAGCGCTACCACTGCTTTGGCGCGGCCACAGAGGCCCTGGCCCGGCAGGCGGTGGCACTGGTCCGGCCTGCGCAAGCCGCCCCTCCTTCGACAAGCTCAGGATGAGCGGCTAGATAGGTCCTTGCCCGTTTGTCGAGAGTCCCGACCTGTCGGGGTCGCGACTCTCGACAGAGTCGGAGATCAGGGCGCGCGCACCATGCCCCCGCTCGTGGTGAGCCAGTCGAACCACGGGCGGGTTGTCAGATAGGCTCTTAGCTTGACGTGGGGAGGAGGCCCATGGACTTCGGGATGTCTGAGCGTGAGGAAGGTCTGCGCCAGGAGGTCCGAGACTTCCTGCGGCGCGAGCTGCCCCCTGGCTGGCAGGGTATGGACGGCGACGAGGCGCTGGGCGACGGGGTCGCTGTTGCCAAGGAGCTGACCAGGAAGCTGGCCAGGAGCGGCTGGCTCACCATGGCCTGGCCCAAGGAGTACGGAGGGCAGGGGCGTGGCTTCCTGGAGCAGGCGGTCTACCAGGAGGAGACCGCCTACCAGCGGGTGCCCATGGTCAGCCTGGACGCGGGCATTGGTGGCGTGAAGTGGATTGGCCCCTCGCTGATGCTCTTTGGCACCGAGGAGCAGAAGCGAGAGCACCTGCCCCGCATCGGCAGCGGCGAGCGCTACTGGTGCACTCTCTACAGCGAGCCTGGCTCCGGCTCCGACCTGGCGTCCCTTCAGACCCGGGCTGCCCGTGACGGCGACGACTACGTGGTGAACGGCAGCAAGATATGGAACACCTCGGCCCACGTGGCCGACTGGGCCTGGCTGGCCTGCCGCACGGACCCAGCGGCGGCGAAGCACAAGGGCATCAGTGTGCTCCTGGTGGACATGAGGTCGCCGGGGGTGAGCCTCCGCCCCATCCACAACATGGCCGGCGGCCACGAGTTCAACCAGGTCTTCCTCGACAACGTTCGGGTCCCACGGCAGAACCTGGTGGGTGAGCAGGACCGGGGCTGGTACGTGGTGGCGGCGGCCCTGGACTTCGAGCGCTCCGGGATTGGCTCCTCGGCGGAGGCGCGGCGCAATCTGGACGACCTGGCAGCCCACGTGCGCGAACAGGGGCCGTTGGCGACGGGCGCTCCCGTGCGGCACCGCCTGGCGGAGCTGACCATCGAGGGCCAGGTGGCCCGTGGGCTGGCGTACAACGTCGCCTGGCTCCAGTCTCAGGGGAAGGTGCCCAACCGCGAGGCCTCGGCCTCCAAGCTCTTCGGCTCGGAGTTGGTGCAGCGGGTGGCGCAAGCCGGCATGGAGCTGCTGGGCCTCTACGGGGGACTGGTGCGCGGCTCGCGGTGGGCGGCGCTCAACGGACGGTTCGCCCGCGCCTACCTGGCGTCCTTCTCCTCCACCATCGCCGGGGGCACCTCCGAGGTGCAGCGCAACATCATCGCGCAGCGGGGCCTGGGCCTGCCCAGGGGGTAGGGGGGCTGGTGGTGCTGGGTATTTGCCCGCTCGTCCTCAACCAGCAGAAGGTGGGGTTCATCCCTATCCGGCTCCGCCCAGACCTTCGGATGTGTGGAACATGATCACTGGTGACTACGTGGCGTCAAGAGCCGCAATTCTGCAACAGCGGGACATTAGTACCGCTGACATTATCCGGACCCCGCTGCACGTCACACGGGTCAACTTGAGGCTGCGGTCTTGACCCGTTTCAACTCTAAAGCCTCACCTGCGAGGGTCAGCGTCATGCTATCGCCGGAGATGCTATACTGCCATGCGTCACCGGCGAATACAGTCATCAACGATCCGCTAAACCCCTCGAACTTGACCTTAATCACATCACTACCCACAAGCTCGTATTTTCCGGTCACAATGCTTCCGCCCGACTTGATTATGACATCACCACCCCTGGTGAACTCGATCGTGTTCCGTGAAGCTGTGTCTTCCCATTTGCCGACGACTGGCGAGAAATAGGTGCATCCAGCGCTCAATCCGTAGAGCAGCGTAAGCAGCAATGCAATACCACTCGCTATCCTTACCTTTGTGCCCATCGGGGCTACCTCTCTACCTGGGATCTCTTACTGATGGTCTTCGACGGCAGATTCCCTCTTATGGAGAGCGTGCTAGACCACGAGCGGTGCTCTGCTAACGCATGGGCAGTGGCCCACCTTCCGGTGGGCATGCTCGCTCCCCGGCTGCTGGTGCTTCATCTGTGGCCGGTCCCTCCCAACCACCACCACGTCATCAGTCCTGTTGTGGCATGGCATGACGCGCGACCGTGTACGTCATCTGAGCAGTCGCCTCGCATTGATGTGCCAGGTCAGACCTGTACCGTGGGCTGATCTCAAGGATGTAGCGACCATCTGATTCCGCTTCATAGGCGAGGTTGTGGAATCTACCAGACGGACGCGAAACTTTGGTGCCATCGGGCTTGTAGAGTATGAGAGCTGCGTCGTCCCCGGTTTTTGTGGTCACGGAGATCATGTCGTGCCTGTTCAGTTTCACCTCCTCGCTAACGGATCTGCCGCTGACGGCATAGCCCCTGCAGTTCCCCGGTCCTTGCAACGTGCCAGACACCGTTCTTTGGATTACTGTGGTCAGAGGCGCAGGGACCAGGGGAAGGGTCTGGTCTGAGGAAGCGCTACCACCGGCGTTCTCGGCCGTGACAACAAAACGGTACTTTGTCCCATTGGTCAGGTTGCGAATGGTAAGCCTCTTCTCCGTTGGTGGTACACGTTGGAGCAGGGACTCTGGTTCTCCGGTGACGACGTACGCCATGACCGGACCGCCACCGGCTGGCGCCTCCCACACGATTGTCGTTTCCTTATCTCCGGCATACGCATCAACGATGAGGGGTCTCCCCGGCGGCACCGGGGTTGGAGTAGGTGTGGGCGTCGGAGACGGCGTTGGTGAAGGCGTGGGCGTAGGGGTGGGTCTAGGCATGGCAGCAATCGTTGCGTTGACGCCGGCCGCAATGGTTGCTTGAACGTTGGGGGTTGGGGAGGGAGGCGCACAAGCCACCAGCAGCAGGAGCAGCGCTGCACCAGCAACCAGGAGAAGCCGAGGGGTCCGGGACACGAAGCGCCGAAGACCTGGCCTGCTCATGATTACCGCCCTCCATCTGCGGCTCCTCCCCCGGTGGCGGGATCCGACGTGCTCCGCTCACCCTGAGCCCGTCGAAGGGCGAGCGGACCTAACAGGGTTCCGCTCATGGTTCGACGGGCTCACCACGAGCGGGGCGTCGCCTTGGCCTGCATTCTACCCCTCGTACGTCCTCTCCGTCAGCAGGCCGCGCATGTGGGCCAGGTAGCTCTCCTTGGTCATGAGCGGCCTGTGCTTCGCCTTCACCTCCCTGGCCGTGGCCGCGCCGTCGGCCAGCAGGTCAATGACCGTCCACGCCAGGGCCTTGGAGGCGGTCAGGATGACGTTCTCCCAGTCCTGCACCAGGTAGTCGGCGCCGTGGCCGGCGCCCACCGCTCCGCCGGCGTTGGGGTGGATGACGGGCATCAGGTGGCCCACGTCCCCCATGTCCGTGGAGCCGCTGCGGTGCCCTGCCTGGAAGAACCCCTCCTCACCCACCAGGGCCTCGGCGTTGGGGCGGTAGACCGCCGCCAGGTCCGGGTTGGAGGCATAGGGCAGGTAGCCCGGCAGCGTGGTGATACTGACCCTGGCGCCCACCGCCAGGGCGCCCGCCCGCAGGCAGCGGTCCACCTTGGCGCTGGCGTCCTGGATGGCCTCGTTGGTGCGACCCCGCACGAAGGTCTCCAGGCGCACGTCGGCGGGCACTGAGCTGACTGCTGAGCCGCCACGGGTGATGATGGGGTGGATGCGGATAGTATCGGTGTCCTTGAAGGTCTCCCGGTTGGCGTGGATGGCCCCCAGGGCGATCATGGCGGCGTTCAGTGCGTTGACCCCCAGCCAGGGGGCCGAGCCTGCGTGGGCGGCCCGCCCCTGGAACTGAATGCGCTTGGCCACGATGCCGTTGTTGGTGCCGCTCAGCTCCAGCTTCGCGCCCTCCGCGCTGTTGGTGGTGTGGGTGATCATGCACATGTCCACGTCGTCCAGCTCGCCCAGGCGGATGAACTCGGGCTTGCCCCCCAGGAACTCCACCTTGCCGGCCCGCCGCAGCTCGTCGCGGTACTCTATCTCGATGTATTCTTCAGCGGGGACGGCCATGAG
>JACQUK010000153.1 GCA_016210325.1 Chloroflexota bacterium | reverse complement strand
GTGGAGGCCAGTCGCCTCCTGGAGAAGGACATAAGCCATGTCCTTCTCGTCCTGGAGCAGCGAGCCAAGGAGCACAAGGACACCATCATGATGGGCCGCACCCACGGTGTCCACGCCGAGCCTATCACCTTCGGGTTGAAGCTGGCCCTCTGGGTGGAAGAGATGCGCCGCAATGCCCAGCGCCTCCAGGAGGCCCGCCGGACCATAGCCGTGGGCAAGATCTCCGGCGCCGTGGGCACCTACGCCACGGTGCCGCCCCAGGTGGAGGAACAGGCCTGCGCCCGACTGGGGCTGGCTCCCGCCCCCATCTCCAACCAGGTCCTGCAGCGGGACCGTCACGCCCAGTTCGTCACCACTTTGGCTATCATCGGCGGCTCTCTGGAGAAGTTCGCCCTGGAGATACGGCATCTGCAGCGCACCGAGGTGCGGGAGGCGGAGGAGCCCTTCGAGGAGGGACAGACCGGCTCTTCGGCCATGCCCCACAAGCGCAACCCGGAGCTCTGCGAGCGCGTCTGCGGCCAGGCCCGGCTGCTGCGGGGCTACGCCCAGACGGCCCTGGAGAACATGGCCCTCTGGCACGAGCGGGACATCTCCCACTCCTCGGCGGAGCGCCTCATGCTGCCCGACGCCTGCATGGCCCTGGACTACATTCTGGACCTGTTCACCGGCGTTATGCGCGGCCTGCGGGTCTACCCCCAGCGCATGATGGAGAACGTGGAGGCCACCCGCGGCCTGGTCTTCTCCCAGCGCCTGATGCTGGCCTTGGTGGAGAAGGGGATGAGCCGCGAGGAGGCCTACGCCCTGGTGCAGCGCCACGCCATGCGCGGCTGGGACCAGGGGTTGGACTTCCGGGAGCTGGTACAGGGTGACCCCCAGGTGGCGGAACGGCTATCACCTGGCGAATTGGTCGAGCTTTTCGACTACGGCTACTACACCCGCTACGTGGACGAGCTGTTCCAGCGGGTGGGCTTCTAGGGTACGTCAAGTCCTCGAATAAGGTGCTCGATGGAAACGCCAGAAGGTCGCCTGGTAGAAATCCTGCAAGCGCATGGCATAGACTTCGTCGCAACCCTGCCCTGCGAGAAGGTCAAGGGCTTCCTCTCGCTCGTGCCGCAACACTTCCACGAGCTCCCCCTGACCCGCGAGGCCGATGGCATCGGTATCTGCGCCGGCCTGCTGCTAGCAGGGCGGCACCCGGCAATGGTGGTCCAGAACACCGGCCTGGGCAACTCCATCACCGACATCGCCTCGCTGCTCCAAGTGTACCGCCTGCCGTTAACCTTGCTCATAAGCTGGCGCGGTGTCTATAAAGAGGCCATCGAGGTCCAGAGGAACCTGGGGACCAAGACCCCCCGGCTGCTGGAGGCGCTGGGTGTCCCGTACACCATCGTCGAGACGAAAGAGGACCTGAAAAAGGTGGCGGTGGCCATCGAGGATGGCCGCCGCGGGCGGACTCCCCATGCCGTGCTGTTCTCGCCACAGGTGTGGGAAGGCAGCCCACTGTCGTCACTGTCAGTGGAGACGCAGGCTTCCAGCCCGGGCCAGGGCCGCGCCCTTCCGCCGAAGGGCCGCGCCGACCAACAGGTGCCCTCCTTCCAACGCCAGCCCAGGCGCGCCGACCTTACCCGCTACGAGGCCATCCGGGCCATCATGGACCACGTCGATGGGCAGGCCGTGGTCAGCAACATTGGCATACCGTCCAAGGAGCTCTTCGCCGTCCGCGACCGGCCCCTCAACTTCTACATGCTGGGCAGCCTGGGGCTGGCCACATCCATCGGCATCGGCCTCTCTCTGGGCCAGGAGCGCGAGGTATGGGTGCTCGATGGCGATGGCTCGCTGCTGATGAACCCCAACGCCCTCATTAGCCTGGGTCTGTACGGCCGAGGGGACCTCACCGTCTTCGCCATTGACAATGCTAGCTACGGGTCCACAGGGGACCAGGCAACACCCACCCTGGACAGGATTGACCTGGAGCTGCTGGCCCAAGCCTGCGGGGTTGGGAACACCCACAAGGTGCACGACGCCAGCGAGCTCCGCGCAGCCCTGGCAGCCCCTAGCGAGGGACCGCGGTTCGTCCACTTCCTGGCCCGCCCCGGCAACGCGGCGGTGCCCAACGTCCCCCTCTCGCCGGGGGCCATCGCGGAGCGGTTCATGGTCGCCCTCCACGACAAGCGGGAATAGCCCCGGCTCGCCTCCCTCACGTCTGGACCCGGGCTGCGCAGCCGACACCCCACCCTTGGCAGGCGCAAAGCTACGAATCGCGTGAGACATTATGTTAAGACCACTACCGTGGCGCCCTTGGCTCTGGTAGTATTGACAGGTGACTTTCCCTGAAAGCCACACCAGAAGACAAGCTCCGTGAGGAGGCCATGACCACCGTCCGGGAGACCGACCTGCCCAACCTGTTCTACCGTGGCAAGGTCAGGGACACCTACGATCTTGGCCAGGGCCTGCTGCTCATGGTGGCTACCGACCGCATCTCTGCCTTCGACGTGGTGCTGCCCTCGGCCATCCCAGAGAAGGGTGTGGTCCTGGCGCACCTGTCGGCCTTCTGGTTCCGCAGCACCGCTCACCTGGTGCCCAACCACTTCGTCGGCATGGCAACCGAGGCTGATCGCCTACCAGAGTTGGCCCAGGAGGCCCATCTCCCCCGGCTTCCGCGTCAGGTCGCCCGCCGTGCCATGGTGGTGCACCGCGCCCAGCGCATTGACATCGAGTGCGTGGTGCGGGGGTACCTGGCCGGCTCAGCCTGGGCCGAGTACCGGGAGAAGGGGACGGTCCACGGCCAGCCGATGCCCCGCGGGCTCAAGGAAGGCAATCGCCTGCCAGAGCCCCTGTTCACCCCAACCACCAAGGCGGAAACGGGCCACGACCTGCCCATGTCCCTTGTCGAGATGGAGCGGATGACAGGCGCCGCGCTGGCGAAGGAGCTGCGGGAGAAGACCCTGGCGGTGTACCGCTTCGCCCATGACTACGCCCAGGCCAAGGGCATCATCATTGCCGATACCAAGATGGAGTTCGGGCTGCGTGACGGACAAGTCATCCTGATCGACGAGCTGCTGACGCCCGACTCCAGCCGCTTCTGGGATGCGGCGGGCTACCAGCCGGGCCAGGGCCAGCCCAACTTCGACAAACAGTTCGTGCGGGACTGGCTGCTGGGGTCAGGCTGGGACCGGGAGCCTCCCGCGCCAGAGCTGCCGCCGGATGTGGTAGAGAAGACCCGCCTGCGCTACCGGCAGGCATACCAGCGTCTAACAGGACAAGACCTTCCAGAGGAATAGGATGCCGAAGAAGAAGCAGACGAGCCACGAGGGCCGAGCGGCGACCAGGCGATACGCTGTCAAACCCCACAAAGCGAAAAGGGTGGCTTCGCTGGAGCGCCGGCGCTCCAGTAAGCAGTTCCGCAAGAAGTTCGTTCGCTGGGGCATCATCACTGCTGTGGCACTGGTGGGCCTGGCCGTTATCGCGGGGCTGGTCCTACCGGGGGTCATGCCCCTGCTGAGCCGCTCCCCCGGGAGCGTTGACAACACTCCCATTGACTCGACCCAGGCGACCACCGAGGTGCTGCGGGTCGGCTCACAGGGGGCCGACCACATCAACCCTGGGCAATCTCACCCGCTCTATAACACCGTCCCACCTACCTCGGGGTGGCACTACGAAACCCCAGCAGCCTGGGGCGCGCACACGGAGGCAGTCCAGAACGAGACCCAGATCCACAACCTTGAGCACGGCGGCGTCCTTATCCAGTACGAGACCACGGACCAGGACCTCATCACCAAGCTGGGAGCCTTCGCCCGGAAGCAGAAGGACTACCCGTGCTATTTGCTGGTGGCGCCCTACCCCGGCATTAAGGACTCCGCCGGCACGGCGCACCCCATCAGCCTGACGGCATGGACCGCCCTGCGATACCTGGACAGCTACGATGAGCAGGTGCTACAGAAGTTCGTTGACGACTTCCGTGACAAGGGGCCCGAGAAGGTGGCCTGCACCCCGTAGGCCGCTTAAAGTTCCTCTTGGGAGTCCAGAGGGGGTGTGACCCCCTCTGGCGGGGTTCTAGGGGTGTCCCCTAGCTGCTCTCTTCTTTCCCCCTCTCCCTGGCAGGGAGAGGGGGACGCAAGGGGTGAGGGCTCCCGGGGGTAGTTTCTAGGAGAAGGCAATGCACTTCCTGGCCAGGGTCTTCGTGAGCCTGAAGCCCGCCGTGAACGACCCCCAGGGCATCACCGTGCTGCGTGCCCTCCAGCGCCTGGGGTTCTCCGGCGTGCAGGGCGTGCGGGTGGGCAAGTACCTGGAGGTCCGCCTGGAGGCCGCCGACCGCGCCGCCGCGGAGCGCCAGGTCGCGGAGATGTGCGGGAAGCTGCTGGCCAACCCCGTCATTGAGCAGTCCCGCTTTGAGGTGGCGGAGGAGGCCCCGGCCACCCACTAACGACGCCCAGCGCTGGGACCACACACCGCATTGGTATCTGGTTACAGAAAAGCGCGGTATCAAGTGCCGCTCATGGTGAGCTTGTCGAACCACGAGCGGCTCGCACTTCGACAAGCTCGGTGCGAATGGCATTAGGCCAAACGCAGCGCACGCGGACTTATGCAACCAAACACTGGTGCGGCCAGACGAAGGGGATCTGCCTCCCTCTCGATTTCCGCGCAACCAGCTCGGCCACCACCCGCAGAATCCCTTCGCGCAGTTGGCCACGCTATAATCTTGGTATAGCCACTCGATGGTATTGGCGTAGCCGCTGAGGCCCGAAAAAGGAGGAGGCAGATGGCGGAGGTAACGAAGCACCTCCAGGGTATGCCGTGCTGGGTCGAGCTTGCCACCACCGACGAGAAGGCGGCCCTCAGGTTCTACAGCGCCCTCTTCGGATGGAAGGACAACCCCCAGCCTATGGGCCCCGGCTCCTTCTGTCACATGCAGCAGGTCCGGGGGCTGGAGGCCGCAGCTATCTACCAGCAGGGCGAGGAGGAAAAGAAGCAGCGAGTCCCGCCCCACTGGACGACGTACCTCGCGGTGACCAGCGCTGACGAGACGGCCAAGAAGGCGAAGCAGGCAGGCGGCAAGGTGCTCGTGGAGCCCTTCGACGTCTTCAACACAGGGCGCATGGCGATGGTCCAGGACCCACAGGGAGCGGTCTTTGGCCTCTGGCAAGCCAAACAGCACATCGGCTACCGCATCGTCAGCGAGCCGGGCGCGCTGACCTGGAATGAGCTGCTCACCACTGACCCCGGCAAAGCGACGGCCTTCTACACCAGTGTGCTTGGGGTCTCCGCGGCCAGGATGCCCGGCCCCATGGACTACACCATCCTGAAGGCGGCTGGAAAGGATGCCGCCGGCGTCATGCAGATCACGCCTGAGATGGGGCCAATCCCACCAAACTGGTTCGTGTACTTCATGGTGGCAGATGTGGATGCATCTGCCAAGCAGGTGCAGTCGCTGAGTGGCAGAGTGCTGGTGGCCCCCAGGGACATCCCAGGCGTGGGACGGTTTGCCACGGTCCAGGACGGCCAGGGCGCGGTCTTCGGCATCTTCAAGGGCTGACAGGTGCACGAGGTTGCCACAAGCTGCTGGCCAACCCCGTCGTCGAGCAGTCCAGGTTTGAGGTAGCGGCAGGGGGCGAGAGCAACGGCGCGGCAGAGCATCGAGGTAGCCAGGCGCAGACAAGCCGCTTAGCCCTGGATTGGGTTCGAGTCCCCTCAGCCCCACCAACGAATGTCGAACTTCGAGCGAATGACTGTCCTCACATTTAGGAGATAGGAGAGTTACGTGGTGAACGCAAGACTGATGAACCATTTCAACAGAGCCAGGGCCTGGATGGAGCAATCCCCCTATCGCTCGGAGCTTGAGGGCGTTCCGGATCCTCGTCTTGACCAACTTACCAGACAGAAATTCCTTGAGGCATTTGTCGCCACCGTACTCGGTACGGGCTTCAAATGGTCGAAAGTTGAGAGCCGCCTTCCCCGGTTCAAAGAAGCTCTGCGGAACTACGATGTCGATGCGATCGCCAACGCACCTAATGACATTCGCGACGCTGCCCTTAAGGTTTTCCACCATGAGCGAAAGATAGACGCCATTATCACCATGGCGGGCAGATTGGCAGGCGAAAACTGGGACGAGTTCAAGGTGCAT
>JACQUK010000157.1 GCA_016210325.1 Chloroflexota bacterium | reverse complement strand
TCGCTGCATAATGCGCGGCCTAGATTGTCATGCTTCACTTCGTTCAGCATCTGGCGGGGAGGCAGCTCCACCACCAGATTCTTCGCTGGCGCTCTGAATGTCATTTTTCAACAGATTCCTGATTCACCACACTAGTGTCCTGAATCAGAAGTTCGCTGCATAAAGCGCGGCCTAGAGTGTCATGCTTCTCTTCGTTCAGCATCTGGCGGGGAGGCAGCTCCACCACCAGATTCTTCGCTGGCGCTCAGAATGACATTTTTCAACAGATTCCTGATTCACCACACTAGCATGGCCTGGAATTTCAGTAGGTCGGGTTGGGAAACCCGACCGTCGTGGCCGGGCAGGTTCGTCCCGACATGTCGGGATGCCCTACGGTGGTCAATCGCTGTTTTCGGAGCGCACCGCGCAGTTGCGTGGCGAGTAGGGCGATGGTATCCTGGCGAAGGTCTCCTGAAACCATGTTGCCGCTGACGGGCGCACTGATTTGGTGCCTGGCAAAGAGCAGCTCTCTGGGCTGCTCAGCCCAGCGGGAGATGCAGCCCACCAGCGGCGCGGAGTGGTCTATGACAGTGGACAAACATCTGGCTAGTGATGAGCACCTGCTGGCATCGTGTGGGGACTTCCACGCCACTGACCAGCGGGTAATCCGGCACGTAGAGAACCCCAACGGAGAAGAGGTGGACTCCCTGGCGTACTCCCAAATCAAAGGGCTTGGCGTAGTCATTCGGCCCAAGACGCGCTTTATCCTGTTGGGCCTGGGGCTCTCGCTGGTAGGAATCGTCTTCCCTCAACAGTTCATCGGGCTGCTTCTGGTGGTAGGTGGGATGGTCTCGGTAGTGTTCGGTTTCCTGAGCCGGGCTGTCTACGTAGAGTTCCGGAGTCCCGCTCTGGACAAGGCAAGGCAGCAGAAGTGGCGTGTGCCAGATGTGCGGAAAGAAGCAGCCCAGAACCTGCTACGCACCGTGCAGCCTCTCATCAAGCAAGCCCAAAAGGAAGCCGAGAGCTCCGCTCAGGGGCCGCAGCCGCCTGAGTCTCCTGGCGGCCGATCTCCCGAACAGACCAGTCCTACCCAGGCTCCCCCAGCCAGCTAGCTCTCTTCGGAGAGACTGCTCCTCAGTGCGTGTCCCTGGCCGGGTACTCGTTGGCCTTCGCCGCGCTTCCTCAAAGCTCCATTCTACCCATGCCGTTCAGTCCGTATTCACAGGCCATGCGAAGTGCCGAGAGGGGTCAAAGGGCACTGCCTCCCCTGCGGTTGCAAGATTACTCTGGTGTTCATGGACCCCAGCGGTAGGAGGTAGACCATGCTGTGGTTCAGGGAGTGCCCACGGTGCGAAGGCGATCTGGTGGCGCTGCTCGACATATATGGCCTTTACATTGCCTGCCTCCAGTGTGGCTACCACCTTACGGTGGAGGAGGAGCGGCGTCTCCGTGCCGGAGGGCCCGCGCGGGAACGGGAAGTGGTGGCGGCGTAGTGGTGGAGGGCCGAATGGCCTCGGCGGGCGGGACTTTCGGCCCTATGGCCCACCTCTCTGCTTCCCTATCCTGGATAGTGAGCCAAGTAAAGATACAGGTCGTCACTTAACTAAGGCCCTCCCCCGGGCACCGGTCTGGGGGGCGCCAAAAGCGCCCTCCAGACCACCCCCCCGGAATCAAGTGAAGAGCAGGCAAGCGCCTGCTCTTCACTGTTTTAAACCACCCTAACTGGCATGCGCCTCCGCCGCTCAAGGCGGGCTGTGCATCTAGTGTCCTGAGTCAGAAGTTCGCTGCATAATGCGCGGCCTGGATTGTTATGCTGAACGAAGTGAAGCATCTGGCGGGGAGGTAGCCCTACCACCAGATGCTTCGTCCCGACCCGTCGGGACGAAGCATGACACACATAAGTAAGTTGTCACCCTGAGCGAAGCGAAGGGTCTCAGCTCGCTCTTGTAACGGAGAGTATTGTGGCTAAGCTCTAGTTTCGGCTCTGCCAGGCCCCGACGGGGCGCCCCATCAGCAGGAACCAAGGGACGCTGACCAGGGAGATAAGGGATAGCACCAAGAAAGCTACTCGATAGTTTCCTGTCTGGTCGGCCAACCACCCCGCGGCTACGGGGCCAGCGACGCCGGTGACCGCGGTGACGGCAGACATAGTCCCCAGCACAGCACCCAAGGAGCGTCTCCCAAAGTAATCGGCCACGGTGGCGGTCCTGGTAGGCTCTGCTACGCCAAACCCGATGCCAACCAGGGTAGCGAAGGTCACTGCCTGCCACCAGGTGTGCACACCCGCAAAGACCAACCCGCCCAAGGACTGTAGCAGGTAGGCGCCGGTCATGACCAACCGCTTGTCAACCAAGTCCGCTAGCAGTCCCCCTGCAAGCCGTCCGGGGATGCTCAGCAGGGTGCTGAGCGTCACAATCATGGCTGCTCCCACTGGAGTGAGCCCGAACCCTACCAGTCCCGGAATCTGGTGCAGGAAGAGGGCCGAGGTCATGAACCCCTCGATGCCCAGCCCAAGAGAGAGGAACCAGAAGGGACGGGACCGCATAAGCTGCCTGGTGGTCCAGACGGGCTCTTTTGGGACCTGGACATTGGGCTGGATGCCTGCGGCAGGTGTCGTGCTGACCCCGCCTTCGTGTACCTGGCCGTCCTCCGGACGGCGCCGCATCACCATGGCTGCTGGAAAGCCCACCACCCATACGCCCAGTCCAGCGATCGCGACCGCCCAGCGCCAACCGAAGTGCTCGATGAGCCACACGATGGCCGGCGCCAGCAGGCCGCCCAAGGCGCCGCCCAGGGTGAGAATGCCCAGGGCCCGACCGCGTCGCCGTGTGAACCAGTTGGCCACGGACACGTACAGGGTGTTGAACGTGCCTGCTGCCAGCCCCACGGAGATGACCAGGAAGGCGATGTAGAACATTGGCAGGGACCGCGTTGTGGCCATCACCAAGTACCCGGCGCCCAGCAGGCCGAGGCCGCCCAGCATCAGAGGGCGGGGACCGAGGCGGTCCAGCAGTCGGCCAATGAAGGGGCCGAGCACGCCGCCCACCAGCCGGTGCATGGCATACCCAGTCGAGGCGACGGTGCGGCTCCATCCGAACGTGGCCAGGATAGGGTCGAAGAAGGCACCAAAGCTCCAGTAGAAAACGCCAGTCACGTAGGTGGAGACCGAGGCCCCGGCCAGCACCATCCACCAGCCGTGGTAGACGTTCCTCTTCCGCCCGAGGTGCACGGCCATCATGTCTCCGCTCCCACCGCGTCCTTTCTGGGCCGTGGTGTCAGCCCTCGCTTGTCGTGGCCCGGGGGCCAAGCGACCCGCTACGCGACGTCCTGTACCCCTGGTGCATCACGGTGCGGCTGTTGCTGGCTCACCTGGTCTGGCCTTGGCTACCGGGAGGGCGCCGCATGGCCAGGAACCAGGGAACGCTGGTCAGGGCCACCAGCGAGAGCACCACAAAGGCCAGCCGGTAGTCGTGGAAGCGGTCGGCCATCCACCCGGCGACGATGGGGCCGGCCAGCCCCGCCGACATCGTGATGAAGCCCATCGTCCCGGCTACCGCGCCCAGGGAGCGCCTTCCGAAGTAGTCGGCTATGGTGGCTGTTCTGGTAGGCTCCCCCAGGCCAAAGCCAACACCGAACACCGCAGCAAAGGCAACCGCATGCCAGGTGGTGTGGATGCCGGCCAGCAGCAGCCCTCCCAGCCCCTGCATCAGGTATGAGGCGGTCAGCACCAACCGCTTGTCTACACGGTCTGCCAGTGTCCCTCCCACCCAGCGGCCCGGCAGGCTCAGCGTCGTGCCCAGGGTGACCATGAGGGCCGCTTTCTGGGGGGAGAAACCCACACTCACCATGGCCGGGATCTGGTGAACAAAAATGGCCGACGTCATGAGCTGCTCGGTAGCCATTCCCAAGGTGAAGAACCAGAAGGCGGAGAAGTGCAAGATCTGGCGCATGGGGTAGGACGGCTCGACTTGCTTTGGTGATGGCTTTCCCGAAGGCCCCTTCCCTGGCTGGACACCGTCCATGAGAAGGCCATAGTCCTCGGGGCGGCGTCGCATTACCAGCGCGCAGGGGATTCCCATGGCCCATACCCCCAGGGCCAGCGCCACCAGTGCCCACCGCCAGTCCAGGACGCCAATGAGCCAGGCGATCACCGGCACCAGCAGCCCACCCAGTCCCCCTCCAAAGGCCACGATGCCCAGTGCCTTTCCCCGTTGCCGCGAGAACCAGTTGCCGACACTGACGTTGACGACCAGAAAGGAGCCAGCGGAAAGGCCCAGGGCAACGGTAAAGAACGCGCCGTAGAACATGAGGAGGTTTTGGGTGGCGGCTACCAGCAGGTAGCCCACGCCCACGAGGAACACGCCGGTGAGCACCAGGTAGCGGGGGCCGAACCGGTCCACTAGCCTGCCCACAAAGGGGGCCATGACCCCCATCGTGACCCGTTGCACGGAAAAGGCCGCAGAGGTCACGGTGCGGCTCCAGCCGAAGTCCTGGAGGATGGGGTTGAAGAAGGCGCTGAACCCGTAGAAATAGGTCCCGGTGACGTAGAAAAGAATACCCAAGCCGGCCAGCACCATCCACCAGCCGTGGTAGACCTTGGCCCTGGCCCCTGAGCGCAGCGAGACTGGTACCACTGAACGCTCAACTCCCCGAGGCCGTCCACCCCTGGACCGCTGGTCTCTTCTTGCGCGGCTACGAATGGCCTGGCTCTGTTGACATCCTGCTATTTCTTCCACTCATGGTCCGCTCTTCCTAAGCTTGTCGAAGGGCGAGCGGACGATGTCAACAGAGCCGAATGGCCTTGGGCTCTCGTCCCGGTGATGGCGCCTCCCGACGGACGGGTGACATTGTGTCCCCCGCGGGGTGCCTTGTCAAATGAAGCGATGGCCCTGGAGCCAGGCAGGCGACTCATGGCGGCCGACAGACGGGATGGGGCCCTGGTAGGGGTGGCGCCGTGGTGGGACGCAGGTCAGGCGGTCCTAGCCGGGCGACGCGGGCCCGTGGGCGCGCGAATCACGAGGAGAGCGGGGAGTGCTGCCAGGGTAATGATGGACAGGATAAAGAAGGGGGTCCGGTAGTTGTCGGTAACGTCCACCATCCACCCCGCGAAGACAGGCCCGGCCAGGCCACCAAAGCTCGTGACCGCCCCCTGAAGACCAGCTACGGTGCCCAGTGACCTTCTACCGAAGTAGGCCGCCATGAACGCTGTGCGCGTTGGCTCAGCCAGGCCAAAGCCAATACCGTAGAGAGCGGCGTAGAGGAAGCTTTGCCACACCGTATGCAGACTGGCGAAGACCAGCCCTGCTATCCCAATCAACAGGCATGCGGCGAAGACCACCAGGCGGACCGGGACTCGGTCTGCCAGAAGCCCGCCAGACCAGCGGCCCGCCAGGCCCAGCAGCGTAGAGGCGGTGATGACTAGGGCCGCACGCTGGGGAGTCATGCCAAAGCTGACCATGGCAGGGATCTGGTGAACAAAGAGAGTGGAGGTCAGGGGCTGCACCGCCCCCGTAGCCAGAGCAAAGAGCCAGAAGGCGGGAGTACGGAGCACCTGGCGGGCAGACAGAGAGGGTTCAGCCTTTGCCGCGGGCAGATCTGAAGCTGTAGGGCCCTTGGTGACTGGTCCGCCGTCCACTGTCAGCCCGTGGTCCTCGGGGCGCCGTCGCATCACCAGAGCGCATGGGATGCCGATGGCCCACATGCCAGCGCCGATGGCCACCAGTGCCCACCGCCAGCCTACCGTCGAGATCAGCCACACGATCAAGGGGACCAAGACGCCTCCCAGGGCACCCCCCATGGAGAGGGTGGCCAGGGCGAGCCCCCGCCGCCTGGCAAACCAGTTGCCTACCGTGACGTTGATAGGAAAGATGCCGCCGGCCTCGAAGCCCAGGCCAATGACAACAAAAAGGAGGTAGAACATCCAGAGGTTCTGCACTGCCCCCAGCAGCATGAAACCCAAGCCGAAGAGGAAAAGCCCGGCCAGTATGACGTAGCGGGGCCCCCACCGGTCCAGAAGGATGCCGACAAATGGAGAGGTGGCCCCCATCACAAGGCGCTGGATGGTAAAGGCGGTGGAGGTTGTGGCCCTGCTCCATCCGAAGGTGGCCACAATGGGGTTGAAGAAGGCGCTGATGCCATAGAAAAGGGCCGCCGAGGTGTAGGCGATGGGAGGGATGCCAGCCAGGACGATCCACCATCCATAGTAGACCCGAGGGCGTGCCCGCGGCATGGTCTGGGTTTGAGCCATCTAGAGGTTCAGCCCCTTGGCAACTGGACGTCGCTGCGTGTCCGAGCCAGAGAGTCGGGATGGCCGCTATTCTTGCGCCCGCGCCCTGCCCTGTCAACCGCCTGGAGGGCTGCCGCAGGGTCATTCATTGTCGCTCATTCGACCCCCCCTTGTGCAACTGGGGACATGGGTAACACCTAAACTGGGCACATAGGTGACACCTGGACGGGAGTAGGCAGAACCAGATGGGCATAGTCATCCAGCACACCGATGCGCAGCGGCCCAAACCGAAT
>JACQUK010000151.1 GCA_016210325.1 Chloroflexota bacterium | reverse complement strand
GTGCAGGCCAGGGCATGGCCATGGACTACAACTACTTCACCATCAACGGCAAGGCCTACCCCGCTGTAGAGCCGTGGAACGTCAAGGAGGGAGACAAGGTCCGGGTCCGTATCGTGAACCTGAGTAACCTGTTCCACCCTATGCACCTGCACGGCCATGACTTCAAGGTCATCGCCAAGGACGGCGAGCCGGTGCCGCCGGCTAATCAGCAGTGGATGAACACCCTCACCATCAACCCTGGTGAAACCTACGACATCGCCTTTATTGCCGACAGCCCAGGGAACTGGGTCTTCCATTGCCACGAACTCCATCACACGGAAAACGACGGCGTGGAGCCCGGAGGCCTGGTCCAGATCATCCAGTACGAAGGGTTCCGGGGCTACTACCAGGAAACTGTTGGGGCTGCCACGCCCACCCCTATGCCATCCTCGATGCCTGGCATGCGTCATTAAGGAAGGAGAGCGCGTGGCGGTCACAGAGTGGCAGGATACATGGAAAGGAGGGTGCCTGAATGCTGGCACTTACGCCTAAGGCCCAGGAAAAGCTCCACGCGGTACTGGACTCCAACGGCCTGCCCAACGCCTCGGTGAGGATCGCCGCAGTGCTTGGCCCCCACGGGTGCGTTCACGGCTGGAAGCTGGCCCTGGAAGATGCCCCGGCCCCACAAGACACCGTGGTCCAGGCGGGTGGGGTGCGGCTCTTGGTTGAGCCAGACCTAGCAGAAGCCCTGGAGGGCGCCCTTATTGACTACCGGGAGGATGGACTGGGCATCGGCTTCACCATCGAGGCGCCCAACACCCCGCCACCCATGCACCAGCATGGTGGCGGGTGCCACCACTAGGCAAGGAGCGGGACGCATGGACCAGCAAGCAGCGTGCCATGCCGCACCGGGGAACGCGGGGCTAGCATTCATGAGGCCCAGCCCCGTTAGACGTATCCTGCCCCTCATCCTGGGGCTGGCCGGCGCGGGAGCACTGGTACTGCTGTACCTGGGGACCGTCACCTGGGCCCAGGGCATAGACCACGCGCTGGAGCTTCTCTCCCAGGACCGGGCCTTTGTGGCCGCCATAGCGGCCGGCTTCGGCATCCAGATTGGCCTGTATAGCTACCTTCGCCTTGTGGTACACCACGGGGTCCGTCTGGCCGTGCCTACGGCGACAACGGGGATGGGCACTGGTGCATCATCCATGGCTATGGTGGCCTGCTGCCTCCACCACGTAGCTGACGTACTGCCGGTCTTGGGTCTGTCCGGCGCTGCCATCTTCCTCAATCAGTACCGCATACCATTCATGGTGGCGGGGCTGGTCGTCAACGCGATGGGCATCGCCATTATGGTAAGAGTAGTGCTCGGGGGCCGGGCGCACCTGCGCGCCATGGCATCACACATCGCAACGGAGGTAACACCGCCTTGAGCGCTGTCCACTGGAAGGGCGTCCTCGCCGTTTTCGCAGTCGTCGTTGTAGGAGTGGTCACCATCGCGTGCGGGTCGTCAGGCGCAGCCCAGGATACCGGACAGGGAGAGACGGCGGGGAGCCTGGCACGTGTGGACGGGGGCCAGGGCGGCGTCACGGTTGAGGCCATCTGGGGGTCCCCGTCGCACCTTCAAGGAATGCCCGCGAACACCTTCAAAGACTATCCTCCTGACCGCTACACCCTGGTCCACCTGAAGCTGGACACCCACTCGGTGGACCTTTCCCAGTACAACCTGGCACGCATTGCAACGCTCAGCAAGCCCGATGGCGCGGAGACCAACGCGGCGGCCTGGATCAGCATCAACGGGGACAGCCACCATCGAGAAGGTGTGCTGGCCTTTGCCGGGGAGAGCAACGGGATGTGGGAGACGCAGAAGGCCAGAGCCAGGCTGACGTTGAAAGGGATAGCGAGCGTGCCCCAGCGGGAGTTCGTATGGGAGTTCTAGGTTCTGTTGACATTGTCCGCTCACCCTGAGGCTCTCGAAGGGCGAGCGGGTCCAGCGGCCTTCCGCTCATGGTTCGACAGGCTCACCACGAGCGGTTAATTACGGCGCCCTTTTCAGCAAGGAGGTACTACTCTGGCGCAGCACGTTGCCTCGACACCATGACGTATCAACGAACGAAACCCTATGCAAAGGAGGCAGGCATGAAAACGTACCGGTTCTGGTGGCTAGGGGGGACAGGCTTGGCCTTTGTGCTCGCAGGGGTGCTCTTTTCCCTGCCGGTCTGGGCTGCACCCTCAAAGCAGGCGGACGAGCCCAAGCCCGACGCGTATGCGGCCATGCACGCGGCGTGTGTGGCAGGCGACACCCAGGCGATGGGTGACGCCATGGGGTCCATCACCGAAGAGGACTGGCAGGCCATGCAGGGGCACATGAGCGACGGACACCATGCCAACATGGGCGCCCACATGGGGGGCCAGGGACAGGGTTCCATGATGGGGCAAACGGGCACTGGCATGATGGGCGGGAGTGGACGGTCCGGTATGATGGGCGGGCGCTCGGGCATGATGGGCGGGTGGTAGCTCCTCTGCCAGGGCCGAGAAGGAGCCGCATGTTCGACGCCGAGTTCTATCGGAGCGTTCTGCCGGAGCGAGTGACGAAAGAGTGCCACGGACGGCCTGACTCCGTGCCGGTGGTCAATCTGTACCTGGCCAACGGCAGGACCCTGGACCTGTGCCACATCGTGCACCTGGCGGAGTCGTGGTTCGCCGTCCAGTCCTTCCGGGACGCGGAGACCTGCGACGACATGGACCTGGTCTTCCTGCCCTACGAGCTGGTGACTGAGGTCACGGTGTCGCTGTACCACCCTGCGGCCCGGCGGATGGGCTTCGACGTCCGCAGCGAGTCCGCATTGCAGCATACGCCGACCGCTTTGTCTGAAAGGCCAGCATGAACAGACCAATGCAGCCAGAAGCCGCAGCGCAGCACGACCCGGAGCTACGGCCATGAGCGGCATCACCATCAACGTAGACCCGGTGATCGCCCACCTGGGCGGGTTCGCCCTGCGGTGGTACAGCCTGACCTTTGCTGCCGGCGTCTTGGTAGCGGTGCTGCTGGTCCTGCGCGAGGCGCGTCGCCGGGGGCTGGACACTGGGAAAGTCACCAACGTGGCCCTGTGGTCGGTCTTGGCCGGGCTGGTGGGTGCGCGCCTCTTTCATATCGTAGACAAGCTCAGCTACTACCTGGCCAACCCATACCAAATCCTCATGCTCAATCAGGGCGGCCTGGCCATCTGGGGAGGAATCCTTGTCGGCGGGCTGGCAGCAGCCTATGTAGCCTACCGGGAGGGCTTGCCCATTGCCAAGCTGGCCGATGCAACACCCATCGGCCTTATCGCCGGCCAGATGCTGGGGCGCATCGGGTGCATCATCAATGGCGACGCCTACGGCGGCCCCACAGGAATGCCGTGGGGGTTCACCTACATTAACCCAGGTGCCATGATTCCGGAGGCGCTGAAGGGCGTGCCAACGCACCCCTACCCAGTGTACGAGGTCTTGTGGGACCTGGCGCTGCTGGGCCTGCTGCTGCTTCTCCGTCGGCGGCCGCTGCCGCAAGGGCTGCTTTTCCTGGCCTACGTTGGCGGCTACGCTCTGGGACGCTTTGTCCTGACCTTTGTCCGTCAGGAGGCGGCCGTCTTGTGGGACCTCCAGCAGGCCCAGGTCATAGCGCTGGTAGCTCTGGCGCTGGCGGTGGTCGGAGGCACCCTCCTGACCAAGGCACCGCTGTCCAAAGGGCGGGCGATGGTGCGCAGAGGATGAAGAGTCGTGTGGTCAAGGCCCTGCTCGCTTTGGCCGTGGCTGTCCTTGCGGCCCTGGCTGCCGCGTGCACATCCGGACCGCCTCCATCGGCGACTCCCCCGTCCGTGAGAGCCGAAGACCTGGTGCGTGGTGCTCCCGCCATCACCTTTGACAAGCTTCAGGTAGACCTGGGCACTGTGCCGCAGGACCAGCAAGGAGTAGAGACGTTCCTGGTGGTGAACCGGGGCGAGAAGCCGCTTCAGATAAGCTCGGTGGATGTCGAGACGCAACAGGGATGTGAAGGCGCATCCACAGCCACAAGAGACCTCAAGATAGATTCTGGGAAAGTGGCTGTGCTGCCCATCAAGCTGGGCCAGCACCAGGAGCTTGGTCCCCACCGCCTGGCAGTGCACGTACAGTCAGACGATCCCACCAGGCCCGTGGCTGACCTCTCCATGCGATTTACGGTAGTGGCTGGCGCCACATCGCAGGAGCGTGGGCCCCGGCTGCGCGTAGACAAGGAGACCATTGACGTGGGCGTGGTGCCCTACGACTGGCCCATGTACGAGCAGTTCACGCTGCGCAACGACGGCGATGCGCCGCTGGTCCTGGAGGGGGTGCCGCTGGTGCGGGTCGAACAGGGATGCTGACCACCCCAGGCGGTGGTCGGTGCGACCACCCTGAGACCTGGAGAGAGCACGGTGCTGGAGATGCCGCTCTTTATGGGCATGCACCAGGGAATGGACTCGGAACACGTTTTTGCTGTGGATGTCCGCAGCGATGACCCCACGGAGCCGGTGAAAACGCTGCGCTGGCGTTTCCGCGCCAAGGAGTTGGACTGGAAAGCATGGATGGACGAGGCGGCGGGCCAGCCCTCGACGGCAGGGGACTGAAAGCGAGAAGCACCATGACGAGACCCAGACCACACGCAAAAGCACGGCAAAAGGGCCAGCGCAAGAAAACAGGGCACCGCGGGTCTCCGGGGCGAGGACGCATCATCGCCTTTGGCACGCTCACCGTTGTTGTCCTGGCCGCGGCCGCATTCTTCCTCTGGCCCGCGTTCAGGTCTAGCACCAGCGCCACGCCAGGCGCCATCCCCGTGCAGCTCTCTATGGGGGGCTTTGACCCCTCCCGCGTTGAGGCCAGGGTGGGAGAGACGGTGACACTGCGCCTGGTGAACAGGGACAACGGGTTCCACACCGACGGCGGTGGCTGGCACCAGCTTGCCAGTGACGAGCTGGGGATCGACTGGAAGGTCGGTCCGCTCAAGACCCAGGAGTTTACCTTCACGCCCACCAAGAGCGGCACGTTCCAGTTCTACTGCGACATCTGCTGCGGTGGGCGAGAGAACCCGTACATGCAGGGCACGTTGGAAGTCAGGAGCTAAGCGTGGCCCGCCGGAAACTGATCTTCGCGGTTGCGTTTCCAGCCGTCCTGGCCCTCACCATTGGCCTCGCGGCCGGTGTCCTGAAGGCACCTACCAGCCTGTACTCAGGGCCCGCTGGCCCCCTGTCATCAACGTCCGTTGCGCTGCCCACGGTGGTGACCGCGGGGCTGCTGGACGGCATCAATCCCTGTGCCTTCACGGTGCTCCTCTTGTTCGCGGCAACCCTGGCCTCCATGTACCGCGGTGTGGGTGAAGCGCCCATAGGTGCCATGCGCACCAGGTTGCTGCTCTTCGGGGGAGCTTTCGTCCTGGCCATCTTCGCCACCTACCTAACCCTGGGCACCGGACTACTACGGGCATCAACCGTCCTGACCCAGAACCACGTGGGCGCTCGGTTGGGGGCCCTGGCCTCGGTGTTCCTGGGGCTCTGGATGGTGAAGGACTCGCTGCTGCCCGGGTGGGGTCCGCGTCTCAGGGCACCGTCATTCGTAGGTAACCTGCTCAAAGAGTGGAGCCAGCGCGCCACGCTCACCGCCATGTTTGGCCTGGGAATCCTGGTGGGCCTGTGTACCGTGCCGTGCAGCGGCGCGGTGTACCTGGCCATCCTGAGTATGCTGGCGTTGCAGGACAACTTTGTCCGGTCCTATCTTTACCTGGTCTTGTACAACGTAATGTTCATTGTTCCGCTGGTGGCCATTCTGGCTGCGGTCTCAGCACGGCCCGCCCTCAACCGGCTGGCCCACTGGAACCTGCACCACCGCGAAGGCGTCCGGCTGGGCCTTGGCACAGGTGTGGTAGTCCTTGGCTTGGCCATCCTGGCAACGGTGTAGGCCTTTCGCGCTGCGTCGCTACCGGGGTCTACCGGAACAACCACCAGTCCAGCATCACTGGCACTTCTTCACCGCCAATGCGCGCATAAAACTGGAGCACCTCTATCCGAAACCATAAGTGTTACTAGCTAGTGCAAGTCCACCAAGATGAAACGCACTGGCGTGGCTCCTCCATTGCTCAGGACTTGGCGCACATTTGAGGGCAATCCGAAGGCGTTGCTTGCCTGCTGGGTAGTCACGGCGTCGCCGGCGCGAACGGTGAGAGTTCCCTCAATGACGTACCCGAAGTTAGCATCTACAGTAATACTCGCCGACCCTGGGGAAAGCGTGTGCTCTTTTATCCTTACTTTGTAATCCTGTCCTGCTGTGAGTGGCAACGCTGTATCGGACTCGTAAAGCCGCATTCCCCGATGAAACTCGCCAAATGGACGGTCAGCAGGGCGGAAAACAAGAACCCGACTTTGTGGAAGGAAGCGGTGGGTATGGTCTTGTCGCGCTGGTAGTATCGCTGCCTCACCGGCGGTAAGCACCTTCTTTCCAGTGGCAGTGCCGATTTCGGTGGAACCACGATCGACATAAAAAATCCATGCGAATCAGTGACTGCTAGTGTCCTCCGTCCGCTCCTCTGGTCCTGTCGTAATGTCTGCGACGCCCCATTTCCATCCAGCCGTCGGCGCAGTCCCGTAGCTTTCATCGAGCTTCGTGGCAACAGTGGATGGTGGCGGTGGAGTAGGGGTTGGCGAAGGAGTTGCGGTCGGAGTTGGCGTTGGGGTTGGTGTGCCACAAGCCATGGCGAGAATCATGAGGACAGTCACAGTTGTGAACAGCAGCCAGTTCGTGGGCTTCATGAGATCCTCCTGGCGGTGTGTCCCGGCAGGCCCATCGCAGCAAGCTGTCGCCAAGGATACTGAGTGTAACGGAGATGAGTATGTCCTCTTGAGAGAGAGTTTGGCAACTCTCGGCGTAGGACAGTCGTGTCATTCACAAAGAGGACAAGGATAGGCCGGTGCCCTCGCGTGGCCGGCCTCCTACTTCGCCCACAGACCGCCCACCAGTGACACGGCCGCTGTAGGCTACCCGCCCTCGAAAAACCGCCGGGGGTTGTCCACCATGATCTGGTGCAGGGTCTCAGGGGGGACTCCCAACTCCCTGAGCCTGGGCAGCACCCTGCGGGTGATGAACAGGTAGCCATCAGGGTTGTACCGGTGGCGCGCCTCCTGCTGCTCCTGGCTCACAATGGCCAGTGTCACGGACCAGTCATGGGACAGCAGGACTCGGTGGGTGTAGCCAGCTTCAATGAGACGTCTCACTGTGTCGGTGCGCTGCTCCCAGTTGGGGGTGTCCGGCGTGCGCCCCCCAGGGTAGCGGTCCAGGCCAGTCCACACCCCCTTCTTCAGCAGGCCCAGCAGGTAGGCCATGTCAGTTGTGTCGTTGCTATGGCCTATGCACACCCGGTCCAGGTCAACCCCTTCCTCCTCGAAGATGCGGACCTGCTGCTCCCCCACCCGCTGGGGAGCATAGGTGTGAGTGGAGATGGGCACGCCGGTACGTCGCTGGGCACGGGCCGCCGCCCGCAGGATAATCTCGCCCTCCGGGGTCACGCCGCCCACGTCGTTGGCCACCTTGATGATGCCTGCCCTGACGCCCGTCCCCTCTACTCCCTCCTGGACCTCCCTGACGTAGAGGGCCGCCACTGCATCCGGAGAAGCCCCCCAGAATGCACGTGGGATGTCGCGCCAGGTGCCGGTGGCCGCGATGATCTGCACACCGCTGCGCCTTGACACCTCCTGGAGCAGCCTGACATCCCTACCCAGGTCCATGGTGCTCAGGTCCACAATGGAGCGCACTCCTTCCTGGTAGGCGTCCCGGAGGGCTGCCACGGCGCGCTCGGTCGTGCCCTGGGGTCCAATGAACTCCGGGTACACCTGCGGGATTCCGGCGGAGCTTACCGCCACATGCTCGTGGCACAGGGTAAAGCCCAACTTGCTCGTATCCAGCGGCCCCAGCACCGAGTTCACCACGGTCATCTCGAGCCTCCTCGTCGAGAGTCTGCCACAACCGATGGTCAGCCCAGCGAACAAACAGCCAGAATATTACTGTGCCTTCTTCTCGCCACCCATCACCACAGGCGGGTCAGCGGGCTGTGCCGTCCGCGCCCCGCTGCTCCACTGGCGAAGAAGGGCTTGAAGCGCCCTGACGGAGCGGACCCCAGCGTAGGGGAGGTACACAGCAGCAATAAGGATGGAGGGCAGGAAAAGGACCCCATGAAGGACAATGGCAAAGCTAAAAGCGATGGAGCGCGAGACATCGAACAGGTCCAGCAGGGAGATGGCGACAAACTCGAAGGTGCCCACAGCCCCCGGCAGGCCTGGGATCCAGTCAGTGAAGAAGATGGTCGCCAGCGTCAGGATGATCATGGCCAGAAACGGCATGGACAGATGAAGGGACTGCGAGATTGCCCACCCCACCATGCCCACAACAACCGAATAGGCAATGGTCAGTAGAAAAGAGGCCAGCACCGACAGCCTGGCCTGGCGCATGAGCCGGACCGCCCGCCCAAAGTCCCTGGCCAATGGCAGTGCTTGTAGCCAGGAAACGTGTTGGAGCCTGGGGCCAACAGCGAAGAGGGCAACCAGCGCAACCACCGTTACGCCAGCAGCAGCGGCCACGTAGGGGGCCAGGGGCCGCAGCGGCGGCAGCAGCACCAGGGCCACCGTTGCCAGAAGGGTCTGGGTGCCCAGCTCGAAGATGCGCTGGGCCGCCATAGTAGCCAGCACCTGGCCCACGCTGAGGCCCTGGAGTGCCAGCAGTCCAACGCGGACCGGCTCGTCCAGGATGGGTATGGGGGTGGTGCTATTGACCCCTATGGCGGTGTTCTCAACGAGCAACAAGCGTAGTGTGCTGACCCGTACCCCCTGGAACAGCAGGCGCCAACGCAGCCCCCGCAGGAACATGGCTCCCGCCATGAACCCTGCGGCCATCAAAAGGTAGCCTACTGAAGCCTGGGACAGGGAGCTTTGGACCTGGCCCCAGTCTACCTGACGCAGGGCGAGCCATAGCAGGGCTGCACCCAGCACCGTGGAGGCGACCCCAGCCGCAGCCCACAGCAGCCAGCTTCGGGGCCGGCTACGCCCCGGCACAGCTACGCCCAGCGCCATCTACTGGAGCACCCTCCACTTGCCTTCTCCCTCTGACCAAGCCGGCAAGGCGGACTGCCTCACCGGCCCATCGCATTGCTCGCGCCACCTACCAGGTGACCTGGACCGCGTTCGGGCGTGTCCTCAGATTCACCTTCGGAGAATAGTACATCCTTGGTGCGCCTCTATCAACGTGCCCTCCCTTGGCAACGCCCTTCGCGAGATGCGCGGCCGAGTGGAGCCTCTTGCGTTCGGCCCTCTATAATGACTGGAGTCGTCAAGAAATCCGGGGAGATGAGCGCACCATGGGCAGCGCCGCCCTTGGCCCTCCAGATGC
Organism: Chloroflexota bacterium; assembly: GCA_016210325.1. Classification (GTDB taxonomy): domain Bacteria; phylum Chloroflexota; class Dehalococcoidia; order Lucifugimonadales; family HRBIN23; genus JACQUK01. The sequence goes on along the minus strand of JACQUK010000151.1, from coordinate 41,879 downwards.
CCAGGTCGAGGCCATGCGGGGGGACCTCCTTCGTTGGTACCACACACACCAGCGTGACCTGCCCTGGCGACACACGGACGACCCCTACGCCATCCTGGTATCAGAGGTGATGCTTCAGCAGACCCAGGCGCAGCGCGTCGTCGCACACTACCACCGCTTCCTCGCGCAGTTCCCTTCCTTCGCCACCCTCGCGTCGGCCCCGCCCGGTGCCGTGATCCGCGCCTGGGCGCCGCTGGGCTACAACCTGCGAGCAGTGCGGTTGCACCGCCTTGCAAAAGTAGTCATGGACGCGCACCACGGGGTGCTCCCACAAGAGGTCACTATCCTGGAAGCGCTGCCCGGATTGGGCGAGTATACCGCCGCTGCCGTGGCCTGTTTTGCCTTTGGCACCCCCCTCCCGGTGCTGGATACCAACGTGCGACGGGTGCTCAGGCGGGCGTTCTTCGGCGCTGAGGACGCTCCCAAGTTGCTCATCCGCCAGGTCGCAGGGCGGGCCCTGCCGCAGGACGTGGCCTCTGAGTGGAACCAGGCCCTCATGGACCTGGGGGCCACCGTGTGCCTGGCCCGGCGCCCTGCTTGCTCGCGCTGCCCGTGGCAGGCATCCTGCCGGGCAGCGCCCTTCTTTCGGGGCCGCGGAGAGGCCCCAAAGGTGGCCGAGGCCAGACCGCCCTATCGGGCCAAGCAGCCACCCTTTGCCGGGTCGTCCCGGTACTACCGGGGACGCATCGTTGACCACCTGCGGACGTTGGCCCCCGGCGAGGCGGTGCGGTTGACCGAGCTAGGCCTGCACCTGCGACAGGACTTCAGCCCTCACGCTGCAAGCTGGCTGGCACGGCTCGTGGAGGGCCTGGAGCGAGACAGCCTGGTGCAGGTACATCGGGAGAGTGACAGTGGCGACCCGCTGCACTGGCGAGTCAGCCTGCCGTGAACGGGGCATGCCCGCCCCGGAGAACCTGACTGCCTAATCTATTACCCTGCGAAGATAGCGCCGCACCCTGGGCCGCAGCTTGCTCCAGTGGTCGCCTATCTGCCTGAGCTCCCTGGCGGTCAACCGTACATAGGTCTTGCCCAAGGATGGAAAGTGCCACAGGGAGGCGGCCCAGAAGCCAGGCACCAGTCCGCCCGAGGGCGGCGCCGCCAGCAGAAGGCCCGGCCCGCTCCTGGAAGAGAACGTCTTGAGCAGCAGGCCCTGACTCGCCACCGCCACAGCTTCTTCCCAGTGGGCAGTCCGCTCATCGCCGGACAGGGATTGCGCCAGCCGCAGCAGCGCGTCGGCGCGCTGGACGTCGCTTGCCCCCGGCCCGGCGAAGCGGCTCGTGCGGAGACTATTCCATCGTCCCAGCAGGGCAGGGATAACCAGCCCCCCATCGCTGGCGATCGTCAGGCCCGGGTAGGCCCGCGACCAGGCAACCGCCTTCAGGGCCGCGTTCTCTCGGTGCGAGCGGCCCGCCTCGTCAAGGGCAGGGCCAGCAATGCTGGCATCAGGTCCCTCGACCTCCAGGCCCAGGCCCGCTACCAACCAGCGCAGCTTGGCCCGCTTGGCAGGGTTTGTGCTGGCCAGCAGGACTCGCCTTTGGCCCATAAGCTACCAGCTACGGCTGGAACGGGTATTCAATACTACGGGTGGCCTGGTCCGAGTAGACGGTGACCACCACACGGGCACCGTTGCTCTGCAACCGCAAGCCATCCAAGAGCCCCACGCTCAGCATCACCTGCCTTTGCACTGAAGCCCGGGCTGACAGCGCCCCAATGTCTATGCGCAGCGAGTCCTGGCCGCTGAGCTTCACCCGTGATGCGCCGGCGTAGAGCTCCACCTTGGCCCAGACCCCAGTGGCATCCTGGAAGCCCAGGTTGGTGAGCCTGGCCGTAACCGTACGCGAAAAGCCGCCGCCGCTCATGTCCAGGACCGCCAGGTCGAAACCCACCGGGACGGGCGACGGCGTCACAAAGGCCGAGGTATCTCCACCTCTTGTTATTGCGGTACCTCCTTCCGACTGTGGCGGGCGTTCTTGCGCTGGCTTCGGACTTGGTCCAGGGAACACCCTAGTAGGCTGGGCCGCCGGAGCAGAAGGCGTCTTCGCATTGTCCTTCGTTTGGGCGGCAAGGTAGCCACCAGCGGCCACTGCGGCCAGCAGTACCACCAGGCCGAGGCCCAATCCAAGGTATGTCCATCCAGCCCTGGTCATCAACTCCCCCTAAACAGGATAACGGCCCAGGCGGGCACACGATAGAGGGCAGTAGCCAAGGCGGGGACGGACCCGAAATCAGCGATTGACCCTTGTAGGGCATCCCGACACGTCCCGATTCATCGGGACACGTCGGGACGAACCTGCCCGTGGGGGACGGTCGGGTTGGGAAACCCGACCTACCGATTGAATCGCTGTTCTCGGGACGGACGCACCGCTTGTATCTGCGCAAACTACCACGCTATAATTGCCCTAGCTACCCCGACCGCTAGCACAGCCATCCCGGTCTGTTGTTTCGCTACGCAGAACACAAGGCCACGGCTCCGTGGCACTTTCACCCAGCGGAGGACGCCATGCCCACCGAAAAGCAACAGGTGCTACAGCAGCTCGAAGGCTCCTGGAACAGGTTCTTGGCAGCCGTCCAGAAGGTGCCCTCAGCGCGGATGGAGGAGCAGGGGGTAATAGGGGCCTGGTCAGCCAAGGACATCATGGGCCACATCTCAACCTGGGAAGATGAGGCGGTCAAAGGTGTCCAACTCCTACTGGAAGGGAAGCCTCAGCCAAGGTACGGGAACGTGGACCAATGGAACCAGCAGGCGGCGGAACAGCGGCGCGCTCTCACACCCAAGCAGGCAGCCGAAGCGCTACGCCGCACCCACACCAGGACGGTCGAGCTGTTGCAAGGCCTCCCAGAGCAAGCGTACCAGCAGGATGCCGTGCGGCGCTTCCTGCTAATGGAGACGACGGAGCACTATGACGAGCACGGCGCTGACCTGCTTCGATGGCTGGGGCAGCAGGCCAAAAGCTGAGCGGCCGACCAATCTATGGACACGACGCATGGCCTACCCTTTCCCACGCAGACGCGGGAGGCAGAGCAGACGGCTTCTGCTTACCGTTTCCTACATGGCGCACTGCTCCACGGCCCTTCCGCAGCAATAGCATCGCTGGGCCTAGCCGCAGTGCTGGCCTTCTCTGCCTGCGGGCCCACCCCGACGGCATCACCCACCGCGCCCCAAGCGACCGTCACGCCGCAAACAGCAGCCAGCCCAACGCCCACCTCAACGGCGGCGCCCCCGAGCGCCACCCCAACGCCCACCCCTCAAATCGTGCTCCGGGCCGAGCCTGTCGTCCAGGGCGTGGAATGGGTGACCGCCCTGGCTTTCGCTCCCGATGGCCGCCTGTTCTTCACCGAGCGGCTCAAGGGCACGGTCCGGGTCTTCCAGGACGGCCAACTCTCACCTGAGCCCGTGGTGCAACTGCCGGTGGTCAGCAACCTGCCCGAGGCGGGCTTGCTGGGCCTGGCGCTGCATCCTGATTTCTCCAATGCGCCGTGGGTCTACGTTTACTACACGTACCGCCAGGGGCAAAGTAATCTCAATCAGGTGGCACGCTTTCCCCTGGAGGGGCAGCAAGCGGGGCCCCTGGGGGTGGTGCTCGACAAGCTGCCCGCAGCAGGCATCCACAACGGGGGAGCCATCGCCTTTGGCCCCGACAGGCTGCTGTATGTGCCGGTGGGCGACACAACTCAGCGTGATGCGGCCCAGGCCCCGGTCCAGCCGGCCGGCAAGGTGCACCGGGTCCGGCCCGATGGGGGCGTCCCAGACGACAATCCCTTCCCCGGCTCCACGGTGTACACGCTGGGGCACCGGAACATGTTCGGCATCGCCTTCCACCCCCAGACGGGAAGACCCTACATTACGGAGAACGGCCCCAACGTGGACGACGAGTTGAACTTGCTCCGTCCAGGAGGCAACTACGGCTGGCCCCGCTTCACTGGGGTGGCCAACGACCCCCGCTATGTTGACCCGCTGCTCACCTACACCCCCAACATCGCCCCCACCGGTATAGCCTTCTACACTGGCGACAAGCTGCCTCCCCAGTACAGCGGAAGGCTCTTCTTCGGAGACTACAACACGGGGTCGCTGCACATGGTGGAGCTTGGCGGCCCGGCCCAGGACCAGGTGGTACGCCAAGAGGTGGTGCTCCGCCTCCTGGGCGAGGGCATCATCAGCGTGGCCAACGGGCCTGATGGCTATCTGTACCTGGGCACCCGCCGCGGCATCCACCGAGTAGTGGCCGTCGAAATCAGATAGGCGGGCAGCACGCCAAGGGCCGCGGGCGGCTACCTCCGACGGAACTCCCGCTCCAGATGGCTGACGCTGAGGTGCACGATGGTAGGGCGGCCGTGGGGGCAGGTATGGGGCTCCTGGCACCCCTCCAGAAGCCGCAGCATCTCGGACATCTCCTGAGAACTGAGGGACTGGCCGGCGCGGACCGCGCTGTGGCAGGCTATGGTCGCCGCCATCCGGGCCTCGCCCTCCCCCGTGGCTGTCTCAGAGCGGAAGGTGTCCAGCAGGTCCACCAGGGACTGCGCGGCGTCGCGCCCCGCCAGCACCGACGGCACCGCGCGGACCAGCAGGGCATGCTCGCCAAAAGGCTCGGCCTGCCACCCGAAGCGTGCCAGGCCAACCTCGCGCGCCGTCTGGGCCTGGACCGGTGAAAGCTCGACGACCACAGGCGCCAGAAGCCCCTGGGTCTCCGGTGCGTGCTGGCCCACTGCCCTCAGGACTCGCTCGAACAGGACCCGCTCATGGGCGGCGTGTTGGTCCACCAGGTAGAGGCCGTCGGGGCCCTCGGCCACGATGTACGTGCTCTGTACCTGGCCCACCACCCGGAGCACGGGGAGTACCTCCGCGGGACCAGGCGACGCTGGCGGGACCGCGTCCAACCCTTGGGAGGCACTGGGCGTTCCCCCTTCCTGGGCGGCAGGCGAGCGGATTGGAGGAATGGGCAGATGGCGACTCGGAACAAGGGGCGGCGGCCCAGCAGGGGCGACGACCGTGGCAGGAGGCTCCATGTCAAAGGACGGCACGGGGGCGATGGCCACCAAGGCACCCCGTACGGCGCGCTGAAGCGCCCGGTACACCTGGCCCTCGTTCCGGAACCGGACCTCCGCCTTGGCCGGGTGAACGTTGACGTCCACCTCTTCTGGCGGGAGGGCGATGTTGACGGCCGCAAGCGGGTGCCTGCCCTCCGGCAGAAAGCCGTGATAGGCCTCCTCCAGGCTATAGGCCAGGGAGCGGGCCTGCACCGGCCGCCGGTTGACGAAGATGGCAATGTAGCTGCGGTTGGCCCGATGAAGATGCGGGGGGCTGACAAGCCCCCAGACCCTGGCCTGTTCCCCCTCTCCTTTCGCCGGGTCAGGACTCTCGGCATCACCTGAAGGGCCACCAAACTCCAGGAGCTCCCTGGCGACCTGGGTGCCGTAGACCTCAGCGGCGGCCTGGCGCAACTCTCCGCCGCCCGGCGATGCCATGGCCTGACGCCCGTCTACCAGCAGAGTGAACCTGACCTCAGGGTAGGCCAGAACGTACAGTCCCAGCAGGGTCTGCACCCGGGCCGCCTCGGCGGCGGGAGACTTCAGGAACTTCAGCCGGGCCGGCACCGACTGGAACAGCCCACGGACCAGCACCGTGGTCCCCTGGGGGGCACCGCGCGGCTCCCGGCGCTGTAGGCGTCCCTCCCATGCTTCCAGATAGACGCCGGTGGAGGCCTCAGCGGTCCGGGTGAGCAGCGAGAGGCGCGCCACCGCGGCGATGCTATGCAGGGCCTCGCCGCGGAACCCCAGGGTCCGGAGACCCGCCAGGTCCTGACTGCTCTGGAGCTTGCTGGTGGCGTGGTGCTGGAAAAGGAGCTCAGTCTCGTCGGTGGGAATACCGCTGCCGTTGTCTACCACGCGGATGGACCCTAGCCCACCGCCGTTGACCTCAACCCTGACCGCCGAGGCCCCAGCATCCAGGGCGTTCTCCACCAGCTCTTTGACCACGGAGGCCGGACGCTCTACCACCTCGCCGGCAGCGATCTGGGCTGCCACCCAGGGGTTCAGCACTCGGATAGGCATAGGCCGCTAGGTCCCTGGCGTGCTGCTGGAGCTGCCTGGAGCGTGCCCGTTGGCCGCCAGCTCGGAGATGACGCGGTAGACGCGCTCCATCTCCCGGTCTTCGGGATTGCGGAAGAAGTAGGGCTTCACAGCCACACCACCGAAGTCGGCGACCACCTCGGGGTAGTCGTCTACCACCAGGTCAGGCATTACACCGATCTCTCCCTGCTCCACCGCCTTGCATACCGCCTCCTTGTAGTGGATGAGCGGCTTCCGGTAGACGCCCGACACCATGGGTTCCAGCCCCAGGTAACGGACCTCGCCGGCGCGCACCCCCATGCCAGACCAGATATAGATGCTGTGGCCGTCCTCGCGCAGGCGCTGGAACACCTCAACGACGCCAGGCCGCAGCCTCCCCTCAGTCGAAACGATGGTATAGTCCATATCGAAGAAAATACGCATGGCCTCCTCACGCGCGGCACTGACTGTGAACGTATTATAGGGGGACACCTTTCCCGTCCACAAGGAAGCGCATGATCACTACCTGGGGAGGGCGGAGCACCCCAGCACCGCCGCTTGGGGAAAGAAGCTACTACCGTCACTGGCTGAAAGGGTGGGCGCGGAAGACGATGACAAGGGATGCCAGGGCGGCGGCCAGCAAGGCAGCGCCGCCGAGGTACACCATGCCCAGCGACATGACGCTCAGAAGGGCGTAGCCGAGGAGCGGGCCTGCTGCCGCGCCCACATCCTGCCAAGTCGCGTAACGGCTCATCACCTGGGCCCGCCGATGCACAGGGGCCAGCCTGCCTGCCATCGCGTCCAGGGTGGTCAGCGCCGCGCTGGTCGCCACAAACGCCACGAGGACCATCGCCAGAGTCACGCCAATGACCACCGGGTACGCCAGGAGAAGGGTGGCAGCCAGGCAGATGGCCACGCTGGTTGCCAGCACTTGCTCCCTACCCAACCGGTCACCCAGGTGCCCCAGGTATGGAGCAGCCACGTCTGCCAGGTGGCGGACAGCCAGAAGGATGCCGTTGAGCGTGGCGATGCCTCCCATCGCGGCAGCGATGGTTGCTCCCGGCCCCAGGCGCTGGGCCAAGAGCAAGCCCAGCGTCGTGACCACCAAGCCACCGATGGTGAAGTAGAGGACAAAGGAGGTGAAGTTTACCACCAGGAGCTTGCGTCGGCTGCCGACGTTCATCTCCGGTGCGGGAGCGTCCGTCGCGCCCCACCCCGTCTGTGGTTGGCCTTGAGACTGGTGGGCCGCACCATCGGGATCGGCGCCGCCTTGCCCAACAGCTACCGGAGCGGCAGAGCCTTGGGGCCGCCGGCCCAGGGCCAGCGCGGCGGGTAAGCCCAGGAGTCCCACAGCCGCCACGGCCAGGAAGCTGGTGGTCCTGCCGGTCAGGTCGAACATGATGCCGCCTGCCAGCACCCCAATCACGCTTCCGGCCCTCCAGCCACCACGGAAGAACCCCATGAGACGCCCCAGGGAGTGCTCCCCACCCTCCTCCAGGACCACCAGGTAGCCCCCAAGCCGCAGCACGGAGAAGCAGACCCCCCAAAGGAGCCTGGCTACCAGCAGGACTGCGAACCCCTGGCCAACCCCGTACGCAGCGGTGGTGGCCACCGCCACGACAACGCTGGCCACCAGAGGCTTCACCAGGCCAAACCGCCGGAAGGCCCAGGCGGCCAGAGGATTGGAAGCCAACCGCACGAAGCGGTTAGCACTCAGAAGTACACCCACGAGGCCGACCGGGACCTGAAAGGCCTGGACCTGAGCCGGGAGCACGTTGTAAAGCATGGAGTCGCCAAGGATTACGGCGGCCAGCGTCGCCGTGACCAGGGTCAACCGCCAGGGCGCCACCTGGCGCCACGCCGTCGCCGACCTGAGCCTCTTCGTAGCTAGCTCCCTATTCCACGTTGCTCATTCGCTCCCATCCTGACCCTTCGAGAACCTCAGCAGGCTCTTCCCCCGGAAACGAGGGAAGGGACCCTCCTCGCCCCCGCGAGGGGGAGAGTCAGAGAGGGGGTGAAAACGAGAAGACCCTGGAACCCCTGGTTCTGTCAGGCGACGCTGCCTTGCTCCAGCGACCCTCGCCCGCGGGGCGCCTTGAGCGAGAACGCGCGAACCACACCAGACCTCTACTCGACAGAGGGCCGCTCTACAGCTTGTGGCTGGACCCCGCCTCACGAGCTTTTTGTTGCAGATCAAACAGCCTGTTCAGGGCTTCAAGGGGGGAGAGCGTGTTGAGGTCCAGCTTCAGCAGCGCAGCCAGAAGCTCCTGCAAGGTCCCATCGCCTGCGCCTTGCAGGAGAGGGAGTTGGTGGGCCGCTGCCCTGCGCCCGCTCCTGGCTCCCCGGCCCGCTCCAGGGGCCGATGCCTCCAACTCTCGGAGCAGCTCCCAGGCGCGGTGGATGACCGGTGGCGGAAGGCCTGCGAGCTGGGCCACGTGGACCCCGTAGCTGCGGTCCGCGCCCCCAGGTACAATGCGGTGCAAGAAGACCACCCGGTTGCCCTCCTCCACCACGGCCACGTTGCAGTTGCGCACCCGGGGGAGGTAGTCGGCCAAGCGGGTCAGCTCGTGATAGTGCGTAGCAAAGAGGGCTTTGCACCCCAGCTTCGGATGGTTGTGCAGGTGCTCCACCACAGCACGGGCGATAGCCATGCCATCGTAGGTGCTGGTGCCTCGCCCAATCTCGTCCACGATGACCAGGGAGCGGGGCGTGGCGTGGTTCAGGATCTGGGCCGTCTCCAACATCTCCACCATGAAGGTGGACTGGCCTGTGGTCAGGTCATCCTGGAGCCCCACGCGAGTGAAGATGCGGTCCACTAGCCCAACCTGTGCCGACTCGGCGGGGACAAAGCTGCCCACCTGGGCCATCAGCACCAGGAGGGCCACCTGACGGATGTAAGTGGACTTGCCAGACATGTTGGGGCCAGTCAACACCAGGACCTGGCAACCGCTGTTGCTCAGCGTGGTATCGTTGGGTACGAAGCTGCCAGCAGGCAGCGCCCGCTCAACGATGGGGTGCCGGCCGCCGTGGATTTCGATGGTGTCTCCGCCGTTCAGGACGGGGCGCACGTACCCATGGCGGGCCGCCGCCTCGGCCAACGAGTAGAAGACGTCTACCTGGGCCAGCCCTTCTGCCGTAGCCAGGACCCGCTCCGCGCTCTGGGCCACCTGGCGGCACACCTGGCGGAAAAGGGTACCCTCTAGCTCTGCCAGCCTCTCCTGAGCGTTCAAGATGAGGGCCTCGTATTCCTTGAGGTCCGGTGTGATGAACCGTTCTGCGCCCGTCAGTGTCTGCCGCCGGATGTAGTCCGGCGGCACCTTGGACAGGTTGGCCTTGCTCACCTCGATGAAGTAGCCAAAGACCTTGTTGTACCCCACCTTGAGGGTGGAGATTCCGCTGCGTTCCCGCTCCTGCCGCTCCAGGCCCGCCAGGTACTCACGGGCGCTCCGGCCCGCCTGTCGCAGCTCGTCCAGCTCCGTCGAAAAGCCGACGCGGATGACCCCGCCCTCGCCCACGGCGGTGCTCGGCTCCTCCTCGATGGCACTGGCGATGAGGGCCACCACCTCGGCACAGGGTTTGACCTGCCCCGTCAACCAAGCCACGGCCTCCGCGCCCTCAGCCAACAAAGCGAGCACCTTGGGCACCGCCTCCAGCCCGCGCCTCAGGGCCAACAGGTCCCGAGGCATCGCTGTCCCGGCGCCAACCCGGTTAATCAGTCGTTCCAGGTCTGGCACCTCGCGCAGGAGAGTCGCCACCGCCTCGCGTCGCAGGCTGCTGGCGTGCAGCCAGGCCACCGCTTCCTGCCGCTGCTGGAGACTGATTATGTCGAGCAGCGGCTGGCCAAGCCAGCGTCGTAATAGCCGCCCGCCCATGGGCGTCCTGGTGAAGTCCAGCACCGAGAACAGCGAAGGCCCACTGCCCGATCTTCCACCCTGGAACAGCTCCAGGTTGCGGCGCGTCTGGGGGTCCAGGGCCATGAACTGGCCTGTACTGTAGGTCCGCAGCGAAGTCAGCCGCCCCAGAAAGCCCTTCTGAGTCTCCTTGAGGTACTGGAGGATGGCACCGGCGGCCCGAACCGCCAGGGGCAGCCCTTCGCAGCCGTACCCCTCCAGCGAGGCCACGCCAAAGTGCTCCAGCAGCACGTCCCGAGCCAGGGCCAAGTCAAACAGGTGTGACGGCAGGGCGGTGACCCGTGGCAGCGCCAACGCCCCCTTGAGCTCCTCCACAGCCAGCACCTCGGCAGGGGCGAGTCGCTCCAGCTCCAGCGGAAGCTGGGCGAGCGGGAGCTGCGTCGTAGCGAACTCGGCAGTGGTGATGTCGGCGTAGGCAAGGCCCGCCTCCAGCCCACTAGCGACCACGGCTGCCAGGTAGTTGTTGGCTTTCTGCTCCAGCAGCGCTGGCTCAGTCACTGTGCCAGGGGTGACCACCCGAATGACGTCCCGCTCTACCAGCCCTTTGGAGGCCGCGGGGTCGCTGAGCTGCTCACAGATGGCAACCCGGTGGCCGGCGCGGATGAGGCGCGCCAGGTAGCCTTCCAGGGCGTGGTAGGGGATACCGGCCATGGGCTCCCGGTGCCCCTTGCCCAACGGGCGGCCCGTCAGGGTGATCTGCAACTCGTGGGCGGCGACGCGTGCGTCTTCACCGAAGGTCTCGTAGAAGTCGCCCATCCTGAACAGCAGGATGCAGTCAGGGTACCGGCGCTTCACCCGCTGGTACTGGCGCCAGATGGGGGTGGCCCGCCCGGGCTCGCCCTTGCTGCTCTCCCGCTCCACGCTACACTCGCTCTGCTGAGTACCGCCATTCTAGCAAGGGAAATACAGGCAGGCCAGGGTAGACAAGGGGCAGTACCGTGGCATTACGGCCACGGTATAGAGGCCACTGGACCGAGGTGATGGCGGCCTACGCTTTCCAGAAGCGCTCTTCTTTGACCTTCCAGCCCTGCGGGATGAAGCGCTGCTTGACGTCCTCGATCATGCCAGGGTGGCCGCAGGCATAGACCAGGGTGTCCTGCTTGCCAAGCTGCCACTGCTCCAGGTAGTGCTCCACAAGGAGGTTGACCCGGCCAGCCTCGCCACTCCAGGAAGCGTTGGGCGCCTCCTGCGGGCGGCTAACCGTCGGGACATAGGTGATGAAATCCGGGTGTTGGCGTGCCATTCCGGCCAGCTCCTCAGCGTACGTGAACTCGTGCTGATAGCTGGCCCCTTGCAGGACGTAGAAACGGTGGCCCTTCTGCCCCCGGTACAGGTGGTCACGCAACATACTGACAAAAGGAGCAATGCCGGTGACGGTAGACACCATCACATGGCTGACGTAGCTGGGGTCCAAGGTAAAGATGCCCTTGGCACGGGGCCGCAACGTCACCTGGTCGCCCACCTGGAGCGTATACAACGGAGGCGTCAGCTCCCCGTGGGGGACCAGTTCAATAAAGACCTCCAGCTCTGGCTCGTGCGGCGCTGAGACGATGGAGTAGGCCCGCTCGACACCGTTTAAGCCGATGGTGCAGTACTGGCCCGGCTTGAAGGTGAAGGGGAGACTCGGACGGAGCCACACGACCCACAGGTCATGGGTCACGTCCCGGCGCCGCGTAACCTCTGCTATGGAAAGCCCCGTAGATAAAGCAACAGCACTAGCCGCTTTTGGCGGGATGTTCGCTTCTTGCACTGCTCCTCCCCCCTGCCCCATCACCTTCTAGGCCATAGGTGCCACTTTTTTGCCCTTCGGCCACACCGCAGGGACACCCCGGTAGCGCCACAGGTCGCATCGGATGCAACGGCGGGCCTCCTCGATGGCCTGGGGTTCAGTGTAGCCCAACTCCACTTCGGCAAAGGAGCTCACCCGCTTCTGCGCCTCCAAAGCCACCATGCGCTCGGCCTCTCTGCCCACCGGATGCACGACTGTTGGGAAGTCCAGGGCCTGGGCCTCAGTTGGCGCCAGGACTTCCTCAATGTTACCATCGCCTCCCAGATGACGGTCTATGCCCTCAGCGGCGCGGCGGCCGGCGCTGACGGCCTCCACAACGTTCACCGGCCCGCTAACGGCATCGCCTCCAGCGAAGACCCCCGGCCGGGAGGTCATCCAGGTGGCGGGGTCTACACGAATGGTGCCATCACCGTTGAGCTCCAGGTCCCAGGACGCCGGCGCCTCTGGGTGCTGGCCAATAGCGACCAGCAGGGTGTCTACTTCCTCGGTGGCAACGTCGCCAGGGATGGGGACCGGCCGGCGCCGCCCGCTGCTGTCAGGTTCTCCCAACTGCATCTGTTGCAGCACCACCCGCAAGCGCCTGGACTTCCCAGGCTCAATGCGAAGTGGGGCTGCAAGGAAGCGCAGGGCAACGCCCTCTACCTCCGCCTCGTGGACCTCAAAGTCGTGGGCTGGCATCTCTTGTCGCGTCCGGCGATAGAGAATAGCGACCTCTTTGGCGCCCAGGCGCAGCGCAACGCGCGCTCCGTCAATGGCTACGTTGCCTCCGCCGACCACGGCGACCTTCTCCCCAATGGTAGGTCGGCCCCCCAGATTGGCCTCCCGCAGCAAGTCAACACATGTGAGCACCCCAGGCAGTTCCTCGCCCGGACACCCCAACGCATTAGGCGGACAGGCCCCTGTAGCAACGAAAACGGCGTTGAAGCCCTGAGCAAAGAGCTGGTCCAGAGCTTCTACCCGGTAGTTGCACTGGATACCCACCCGGGTCTCAGCAATGACCGCAATCTCCTCCTCCAGGACGCTCCTGGGCAAGCGGTAGGCTGGAATCCCAATACGAAGCTGGCCGCCTGGCTGCGGCAACGCCTCAAACACCGTAACGGCGTGGCCGCACACCTTGCCAAGGTAGTAGGCAGCGGTGAGGCCGGCCGGGCCGGAACCTATCACGGCAACCCGCTTGCCGGAGCTGGGTGCAATGCTAGTCTGCCAGTTGCGCCGCCAGAGCTGGGTGTCGCGGTCGGTGGCAGCCCGCTTTAGCGCGTTGATAGCGACCGTACTGTCAAGGGAGGCCCGGCGGCAGAAGGCTTCGCACGGGTGGTAGCAGACGTGGCTACAGATGGAGGGAAGGGGTGTGCGCTCGCGGACCACCGCGACAGCCTCGGCGAAGCGGCCCTGCTCGATGAGGCCGATATACCGTGGCACGTCAATATTGGCCGGGCACTCGCGGACGCACGGCGCCAGGATCCGAGGGGCTGCGACCTTTGGCACGGGCCTCCTGCTATGCGCTTGGACCATCCTTATCACCTCGGTCCACACTCAAGCGTGTGCGGACTCTCACACAGCCTCAACCCCCGGGCCGGGTCCTGTAGCTCGCTCCATAGATTATTGTAGGACGGGTACGAAGGGGGCACAAATCTGGACCTTCACACTCGACACATAGGTACACATAGGTCTTTGTGCCTGTGGTTGTCGGAGTTGTGGCGAAAAGCGACGCACAACCACTGCGTTTTGTCAGGAACAGCCAGGGCGCGTGAGTTGCTTTAGCTTGCGGCTACCTTCTCCAGCCTGACCGGGACTACCTCCAGGCCAGGCACCCGAAGCATCCGGTCCGGCGCGCTGCTAGCCTGAAGCTGGCTTGCAAGCTGCCCAAAAAGCGTGGTGATGCTCACCACGCCCGGCAGTTGCCCCGTGAGGGATGCCACAGCCCGGATGCGCGCGCCCGAGGTGGCTGCCACCTCCAGCATGTCGCCTGCCGCCACGCCAAGGGCAGCCGCATCGCTGGGGTGGAGCTCAACCACCTCGTCTCGCTGCACGCGGTTGAGTCCTTCTACAGAGACCACCTGCATCTCTCGCTGCGTCTGGGCCAGCACACGCCCCGGTGCCAGGAGCAGCGGGTATTCGGCGGGCGACTCCCTGGGTGCCTTGGGTGACTCTACGGGGGTCAGCTTGGCCTTGCCCGCACCGAGTCCCTCGGCCAGCAGGACCGGGGTGCCTGAGTGCCCCTCCTCTGGGCAGGGCCACTGGACACCTCCCTTGCTCAGTCGCTCATGGCTAAGGCCACGGTAGGCCGGCATTAGCGCAGCCAGTTCGCCGAATACCTGACCGGGGTCCTGGTACTCGAAGCCCTTGACCCCCATGCGCTGTGCTAGCTGAGCCAGTGCCCGCCAGGCGGGCTGCTCCTCAGCACGAGCGGAGCGGGCCCGTCGCACAAGCTGCACCCGGCGCTCCAGGCTGGTGTAGCTGCCCTGGGCCTGGGCAAAGGTGCTCAGGGGTAACACGACATTCGCTCGCTTCGCCAGGTCCGAGAGGAAATGCTCGTGGACTACCAGGAACTGTGCCTGGGACAGCGCATCCAGGGCCTCAGCATCGAAGGTGGGGCTGTCACCGATCACCTGGACCGCTTTCACACGCCCTTCCCTGAGGCCCGCCAGCACCGACCTTACGCCCAAGCCAGGAGCCGATGGCAGGCTGGCTCCCCAGGCCTTGCCCACCTCGTCGCGGGCAGCCGCATCGGCCACCGGCCGGTAGCCTGGCAGGAAGGACGGCGCACAGCCTACATCCCAGGCGCCCTGCTCGTTGGTCCCACTGCGCAGCGGAAACAGGCCCGACGAGGGCTTCCCAACGTTGCCGGTGAGCAGGGCCAGGTCTACCAGGGCGTGGACCAGCGCCAGCCGGTCTTCCGACGCCACGTTGTCCAGGGCATAGAGGATGGCCCCCGGCCGCTCCTTGGCAAACAGGCGGGCCGCCTGACGGATGCTCGCCTGGGGTACTCCGGTGACCCCCTCTACCCGGACCAGGTCCAGATGTGCCAAGGAACGGGTCAACTCCTCAATGCCCTCGCAGCTCTTGTAGACGAAGTCCTTGTCTTCCAGGCTCTCGTCCAGGAGGGCACGGAGAATGCCGCCGATCAAGGCCACCTCGGTCCCCGGCCGCGGCCGGAGCCACAGGTCCGCGTAGCGGGTCAGCTCCACCTCTCGTGGGTCCACCACAATGACCTTCTGCCCGTTCTTACGATGGGCCTGCTTGATGGGCACCGCCATCACATTGTGGTCTTCGGTGGTGTTGCTGTTGACCACCAGGGTGCAGCGTGCCCCCAGCAACTGCCAGGTGGAGCCCGTGGCCGCGTGCACACCCAGCATGTCCGCCAGCCCCAGCACCAACTCCGGTCGGCTGTCTGTAGATGTATCTACGCTGTTGGAACCCATCACCGTCCGGGCGAACTTCTGGGCCACATAGGCGTCCTCGTTGGTGCTACGAGGCGAGGCCAGGAGGGCATAGGCTTCGCCCTTGTGGGGAGCAAGCCCCTGGGCAATGACATCCAGCGCTTCCTCCCAGGTGGCCTCGACCAGGCGCCCATCGCGGCGGACCAGTGGGTAGTGGAGCTGCTCGGCCTTGTTGGCGAAGTCCAGTCCGAACTTCCCCCGGTAGCAGAGCTGGCCGTGATTTGCTTCGCCGTTCCAGTCCCCCACCGCGCGGATGACCCGCTGCCAGCGGTCAACCTCCAGCTTCATCTGGCAGCCCACTGCGCAGTTGGGGCATGTCGTGTAGACAGAATGGGCAGCCTTCTCCCACTTGTAGTCACGTTCCACCAGGGCGCCCACGGGGCACACGTCAATGCAGGCACCGCAGAACTCGCAGCCCGATTCCAGCAGCGACGTCCCCCGGGAGGTGCCCACCAGGGCTTTCCCAGAGCGCTCCACCATGCAAATAGCGTCGTCGCCACGCAACTCGTCGCAGGCGCGGACGCAGCGGGCGCACACGATACACAGGTTGTAGTCCCGGTCATAGAAGGGGTCCTGGGTGTGAATGGGCAGGTTGCGGTAGTTGTAGCTGGTGGGCAACTCCATAGAGATGCCCACCAGACGAACGGTGTCCTTGAGCTCGCACCGCTCGTTCTTGGGGCAGACCACACAGCGGTCGGTCACCCGCACGTGTCGCAGGCAGATGTCCTGGGGGCCGCATAGCTCGATGCGATGGCAGGAGAGACACCCGTGTGGGTGCTCGGACATCAGTAGCTCCAGGACGCCTTTGCGCAGCGCCTTGACCAAGGGGGTGTCGCTCTTCACCACCATGTTGGGCGCCACCGGGGTGGTGCACGAGGCGGGTGCACCCCGCCCGCCCTCGACCTCCACCAGACAGGCACGGCAGGCCCCGTAGGGCTTCATGCCTGGGAAGTAGCAGAGGTATGGGATGTAGACGCCGGCGTCAATGGCCGCTTGCAAAATGGTCTGGCCTGGCTTGGCCTTGACCTGGACGCCGTCAATGGTGAACGTAATCTCGTCGGGCATACCATCCCCCTGATGCTACAGGCCGGGTACGTGTAGGCTTGTGGAATAGGCGGTTGCAGGCGCCGGTAGGGCAGCGTTTCTGCTCCAGGTGCATCTTGTAGTCCTCGGCGAAGGCCTGGAGACCTGATTGCACGGGGTTGAAGCCCAACTGTCCGTGGCCACACAGCGACCCGACGGCCATAGTCTGGCCTATGGCCTTCATGAGCTCCAGGTCAGCCGGGCGGCCTTCCCCTGCGATAATGCGCTCCAGCACCTCCAACAGGTGGGTCATCCCCAAACGGCACGGGAAGCACTTGCCGCACGACTCGAACTGGCAGAAGGCCACCAGGTTCCGTGTCAGGTCCACGGCGCAGACCGTCTCGTCCCCAACAATGATGCCACCGGAGCCCAGGATTGCGCCAGCCGAGGCCATGGCGTCGAAGTCCAGCACCGTGTCCAGCTTGGCTGCGCCCAGGACACCCCCCAGCGGGCCTCCCGTTTGCAGCAGCTTTAGCTGTTTCCCACCAGGGACACCCCCGCCGATCTCCTCCACCACCTGCCGTATCGTGAGGCCAAAGGGTACCTCGTACATGCCGGGGTACTTGATGGCGCCGGAGAAGCATATGATGGCAGTGCCCTTGCTCTTCTCGGTGCCAATGCCGGCAAACCACTTGGCGCCGCGGGCGATGATCTCCGGCACATAGGAGATGGTCTTCACATTGTTGATGTTGCTGGGCTTGCCCCAGAGGCCTACCGCCGCCGGGAAGGGGGGGCGAGAGCGGGGCATGGCCCGCTTGCCCTCCATGGCCTCCATCAACGCCGTCTCCTCGCCGGAGACGTAGGACTCGCCGGTCAGCACCACGTCCATCTCGAAGCTGAACTTGCTGCCCAGGATGTTCTGGCCTACTAGTCCCAGGCTCCGGGCCTGGGCAATGGCCTGGCGCGTCAGATGGATGGGCCCTTCGTGGCCGTGGCGGATGAACACGTAGCCGTGGCTAGCCCCGGTGGCGTAGCCGGCGATGATACACCCCTCAATGAGGGTGAAGGGGTCGCTCTCCAGGATGCCCTTGTCATTGAAGGCGCCGGGGTCGCCCTCCTCGCAGTTGACCAGGATGTACTTGGGTGACACATTGGAGCGGGCCAGGAAGCTCCACTTGGTGCCGGTGGGGAAAGCGGCACCACCGCGGCCCCGCAGCCCGGACTGGGTCACCTCCTGGAGCACCTGGGGCGGTTGCATCTCTGTCAGTGCCCGGGCCAGGCCGGCGAAGCCCCCATGTGCGATGTAGTGGTGGATGTCGCCGGGGTCAATGGTGCCGCAGTTCCGGGTGGCAACCCTGACCTGGCGCTTCCACTGGGGCAGGTCTTCCAACGAGGGCACCCCCGGGATGTTGCCCCCCAGGGTGCCCAGCGCCAGCCCAGGGTCCGGCCGGTCGCCGGCCAGGTAGGACTCTACCAGAGCAGGCACCACCTCCGGCGTGACGTTCTTGAGAAAAACCCGTGGGTGACCCGGCTTGGTGATGTCCACCAGCGGTTCGGCAAAGCAAAGGCCCAGGCAGCCCACCTGGCTAATGACTGCATTGATGTCCCGGCGCCCTAGCTCTGCCTTGAGCGCCTCCAGTGTCTCCAGCGCTCCAGCGGCCTTCCCGCAGATGGCAGTCCCCACTCTAATCCAGGGCTGAGGCCCCTTTTCCAGGCCCTCCCACCGTTTCCGGGCTTCGCTGGCAAGAGCGTCGTACGTGTTCGCCAAGTCCCTGCTCCTCCGGCTCGGTCGTAGCGGCCCCGCCGCTACCTCTGCAGTCTTCTACTGATCCTTGAACAGAAATCTAAACCAAGCTGTCACCCTGAGCGCAGCGAAGGGTCTGGGGTGGTGGGGCACAGCCCCCCAGATACTTCGTCGCTTCGCTCCTCAGTATGACAATGTGGCTACCAGTTTAGGTCGCTATGCATGGCTCAGTAGTTGCCTGGCCCATCGGCCACCCGCTGGGTCACGCCCCGTGCTGGGAGGCATGGTTGCCATCGGACTTGTCCAGCCGGGCCACCGCCTCGTGGGCGTGGGCGGACGTCATGTTGCCCATGATGGCGTGGTCCACCATAATGACCGGCCCCTGAGAACACGCGCCAAGACACGTGTTGTACTTCAGGGAGACCCCCCCATCTGAAGTATCGCCCTCGTGCTCCAGCCCCAGGGCCCGCTGGACCTCGTCCAGGATAGCCTGGGCACCCTTCAAGTGGCAGGTGGGCCCCCAGCACACCTCGACGACGTGCCGGCCCGGCGGCGTGAAACGGAAGTTGGTGTAAAAGGAAGCAACCGCCCAAACATCGTTGACGGTGCCCCCAGAATGGGCCGCCACCTCCTCGATGGCCTCTTCAGGCAGCCAGCCCAGAGCGTCCTGGACGGCCAGGAGGGAAGACAGAATAGTGGAGAAGGACTGGGGCTGAGTGGTGATGGCCTGACGGATCCGTTCTCGCAGGGCAGACTGCTGGTGCGTCACCATCGCCTCGTGAAATGGAGAACTTTGCCACGGATGATACCACAGGGGAACACGGAGGTTCAATGGCGTGGAGCTTTCAAACCGGCCAGACCATAGGGCCTGCCCGCTCCTGGGGCCTGGGCGTGCGGCCCACCCGTGCCACGGAGCCATCCCAGTACTGGCGGGCCTGCGCGATTCTTCCCCCACGAACGACGTAGCAGTCCACGCCGCACACCCAGATGGGCCCCAGCCCCGGGTAGGTGGCGTACAGGGACCACTCTAGCGCTACCTGGCCTCCCTGGGCCACGGAGTGGTCCTCCGTCCAGGAGCAGTCCGGCCGCTTGGAGAAGACGATGTCCCAGAAGCTGGCTATGGCCGCCGCGCCCCGGAGCGCCTGCGAGGGCATGTCGTTGAACACGCTGACGGCGTTGGGTATGTGACAACGCGCAACCCAAGCCTTGTCGTGGGCGTTGCAGGCCGCAAGGTACTCGCGGACAGCAGCAATGGCCCGCCCTTCCCTAGAGGACCCAGATAGGCACGGTCGCAGGGTGGGACGCCGCCAGTCTTCCCCCTCAGCGGGTGGCAGAAGCCCCACGGCGCGGAACAGCGTTCCATCCCAGTAGGCGCGGATGTTGGCTATGTGACCGTTCTTTGTCTGCACCACGTCGCACCCGCTGACCCACAGGGTGCCCAGGCCAGGGAACGTGGCCTGCAATGCGACCTCCAGGACGACCTCGTCCCCGCAACATAGGGCAGCACGCTCCTCGATAGCCAGGTCAGGCAACCGGGTCGTCAGGTCTCGCCAATATCCAACAACTGCCGCAGCCCCCAGGACCGGCCGCTGGGGGCGTCGGCAATCGTAGAGGCCCGCGTCTTCTGACAGCAAAGTGCCCAAGCCTTCCCAGTCCCGGGCAGCCAAGGCCGCCAGGTAGCGCCGGGCGACCGCCAGGGCATTGCGTCCGGCACCCACCCCCTACCACTCCCCCAACGAGGTGATGCTGTTCCTGATGGCAGGCACAGGGAGCTCTCCCACCACGGGATGGCCGTAGTCTTGTAGAAGGAGCCGGGCAACCTTCCGTCCCAGGCGCACACTGTAGTTGGTGCCCCGGTCCTCCGGGTAGATCTGGGTAGTATTGGCAAGGTAAAGGCCCTTGACCGGCGTGCGGTGCGCGGGGATGCGGGCGGAGTAGCCAGTGCCAATGACCGGCTGCGCCGCCTCCTCGCGGTGGTAGTAGCTTTGCAGAATCCAGCTCTTGTCAAACTGGGGGTTAATGCTCCGGAGGTGGGGCAGGTAGGCATCCAGGAGCTCCTGGTGCCCCATATGGTACATGGGGTTCTCCTTGCCCAGATAGTTGGAGAGGTACACCAGGTGTTGGCCGCCATAGTGCTCGGGCGGGATGAAGTTGGTGTGCTCAATGACTGCCACGAAGGGGATACTCCGGTCAGCGATGTTGAGCCAGTAGATGCCGGACAGGGGCTGCGACAGAGCCATGACCACCAAGACCGCAGCCAGGTACGTCACCCCGGTCAGCTTCAAAAGGTACTCCTGCGGAAGCTCAGGCAGCAGCCGCGGGAACACGTAGGAGGGCACGGTAGCGATGACCGCGTCGAAGGTCTCTTCCGTCAAACCCTGCCCAGGCAGCTCGGCCGTCACCCCAACTGCCTTCCCGTCCTGCACCAGGACGCGACGCACGACCGCCGAGGTGTGTACCTTTCCACCCATCTGCTGGACGCGCTGCCCAAGGGTATCGAAGACCTCACCAAAGCTGCTCATTGGGTACCCCAGCTTCTCTCGCGCCATGCCTCGGCCTCGGGACGCGAAGCGCAGGGCAATCTTGCCCCAGAACCACACCATCCCCACATCCTGGTAGTGCTGTCCAAACTTGCCCCGGAGCAGCGGCTCCCAGACCACCTCATAGCCACGCCGACCCACCATCTTTGGAAGACGCTCGGCGGCGGTTATGCCCTCATAGCGGCGCCAGTCTTTCTGGCGCTGAATGGCCAGGGTCGCCAGGCCCAGGCGGAGGCGGTCAGTCAGGCCCAGGGAACCGAACCTGAGCAGGTCCGTTGGAGTAGTGAAGTTCCAGATGCGGCCACGGTGGTAGAGGCCGACCTTAGAGGGGATCCAGGCCAGCTTGTGGCCCAGGCCCAGCTCGTGGACCAGCCACACCATGTCTACGTCGCTGGTGAACAGATGGTGGTACCCTCGCTCCAGACGAGCACCACCGACCTCAAAGGTCGAGGCCTGCCCTCCCAGGAAAGGCGCTCGCTCATAGACGATGGCCTGATGGCCCTGGCGGACGACCTCGAAGGCAGCGGCCAAGCCCGCCGCACCGCCGCCGATAACCCCCACCTTCACGGCTCACCACCCTGCACGCCCTCCACAGGCCCAGCCAGCGGTTCCGCCTGCTGGCTCTTCTGGGCCAGCCTCGAGAGGGAGATGTTGTCGCTCCATAGATAGAACAGGCCCAGGAGGGTAACCGGTGCCAGGAGGGCCAGGTGTAGCACCAAGACGTAGGCGGAGGCGCCATCCCTGGACACCCCCAGGATAACCAACGTCTCAGCAGCGAAGAACTCAAAGGGTCCAACGCTACCGCCGGTCGACGGCACCGAGGTACCCAGGTTGGAGATGACGGTGGTCAACATCATGGCCGCGCCCAGAAGGCCCCAGTTGGCGAAGTCCAGGTCAAGGCCAAACCCAAAGGCGATGACCATGTACATGGCCGCCTCGGCAATCCAGACCGGCAGCGACAGGAGGTAAATGGCAAACAGCCGGCGGGGGCTCCGCAGCACCGACAGCCCGCTCAAGAAGCGCCGCGCCAGGTCTAACGCCCGTCCCCGTGCGGGTCGCGGCAGCACAACGGCGGCCCGCTCCATGATTCGCTCCACCCCGGCGGGGAACCAGGCCACCACCACCATCAGGGCTGTGGCAACAAAGAACGGAATGCTCAGTGCCAGGGTCAGCACCAGCCAGTTGACGCCAGTCCGTGTCCCCAGGCTCTGGAGCAGCCCTGCTATAGGGATGACGAGGGATACCAGCATGGCGAGCAGTAGCAGGGCCATGCCGTCGAACACCCGCTCGACCAGAATGGTGGCCAGGCCAGCGGTCTTGCTGATGCGCTCCTTATCCCACAGGAAGTAGGCACGCACCAACTCCCCCAGGCGCACCGGCAGCAGGTTGTTGGCCATGTAACCGATGGTCACCACCGGCCACAGCCGACGGAGCTTGACCTGACCCAGGGGCGCGAGGATGATCTGCCACCGCAACGTGCGGAACCACAGGGCCACGAAATAGCAGGCCACCCCCGGAATGACCAGCCAGTAGTTGGCACCTCGCAGCGCGTGAAGCATAGCTACCAGGTCAGTCCGGTACAGGAAGAGCCCCATGAAGATGATGCTGCCTACGAGCCCCAGCCAGAACCTACGTGACCTTAGCAAGCTACTCCTTGTTGCCGGCTCTCCTTCACGGCAAGAGGCTTTCGGGGCAGTATACTTCGGCGAAGGCTGCCTTACAACCAGCTTGCAAGGGGAGATGTTGATGCTCTACGGACCGGGCCGGCTGAGGCGGGCCAGGTCTGTGGCGTAGAAGGCATACGCATCCACGTGCCCCAGGGGCGTGCCCAGCTTGCGGTAGAGCCAGTAGTCCATGGCCTTGCGCCACACTCCACGGTCGCGCAGACCTCGCCAGAACTTGGAAGGCGTCACATCCCGGTAGGTCTCGGGGAACCACCAGCGATGGTAATAGAGCCCGCCCTCCACAAAGCCCTGGCCCAGCACGTCTCGCACGGCGCCGAGGTTGCCCGCGTTGGCCAGGACCACCTTGGTGTTGGCGAACTGCCCGGGGGAGACCGCCGCCAGGCCCGGGTACCCAACCGCGGTGAAGTCACGGAGGTACCAGACCCACGGCCACGCGAAGCCGTCGTCGCCGTCCACCACAATGTTGATGGCCTCCCGGTCCGCCGAAGCCTGGGCTAGCTCCCTTACCTGTCGGGCAATGCGCGGGATGTCCGGCGAGCTTTGGGTGTAGACCAACATCTCTTTAGGCACGTCGCCGTTGCGGTACGTAGCTATCCACCCAGCACGGACGGTGAGCAGCACCAGCATGGCAACGCCGCCAAGGCTTACCAGCGCCCACCCACCACGCCAGCCCACCCGTCGCACAAAGAGGACGATGGCTATCACCAGGGCTGCTATGACCAACAGCCATCCCCACAGGCTCAGAAAGCCTGCCAGGCTCTTGTGGGGGGACAAGAACACGACCCTGAAGAAAACAATCATCAAGAGCGGCACCAGGGCCGCCCCCAAAAGGGCGCTGCGCCGCCAGGCCACCGTCCAGGGCACCGCTTCGATGAGGGCACCCAGGGCCTTCCCGCCCAGCAGAATGAAGGGCAGCGTAACATGGACCAGCAGCCAGGGCATCTTTTCGCCCGCCCAGGTATAAAGGGCGAAATTGACCACCGCCCAGAACACCAGAAAGCGGGCGAACAGCGACCCCCTCAGTGCATAGTAGACGCCAGCTACGATGCCCAGCAGCAGCGGCAAGAACTCGTAGTTCCACCCAATGACAAAGTAGTAGTACCAGGGCTGGCCTCCCCGACGGACCTCCTGCTGGGCGATCCAGTAGCCCATGGACTGCCACATGCCCGAAACCACCCCAAACGGGTTGGTGAACTCGGTAGTGTAGAGGACGACCCAGATGCCGTAGAAGACCGTGGCCAGGACCAGCCAGCGCCGCCAGTTCCAGAGGAGGCCCACCACCACCGAAAGGAGCAACATCGCGGCCATCATGGCTACAGCCACGTACCAGCCTGCCCCCTGGGGCAGGCCGATGGCTCCTTTGGTGAAGTCAGGGTTGGCCAGGACGATACCTAGCTTCCCCTGGGCCAGACTCACCAGTGGCGCAAACAGGGGCAATGCTAGGCTTCCTATCACAATGAGCAGTGTCCCCGCCGGGCCGAACTGGGACAGCCGCCTTCTGCCCATGAGAAAGCCCTTAATGTCCTCGAGCGCCAAGAAGAAAAGAAAGGCGCCCAGCACCACCACCGCCAAATAGGCCGTCTCCTTCGTAGCGAAGGCAAGGGCCAGCAGTGCCGCCAGGATGTACAGATAAGTGGCTCTCCGCTCGTCCAGATAGCGCCATATGGCGATGACCAGGCCCAGGGTCCACACCGCCATGAGGATGTCGTTGCGGGCAAAGCGGCTGAAGTACAGCAGCGTCGGTGAGAAGGCCAGCAAGAAGGCAGTGGCCAGGGCGCCAGCCCGCCCCAGGTGGCGCCGCAGGAACCAGGGGAGGCCCACCAGTGCCGTGCCGAACAGGGCGTAGCCCAGGCGGGCAGTGAAATCGGTGTCACCAAAGAGAAAAAAGACCAGGGTGTTCATGTGGAACTGGAAGGGGCCGTGCATCATGGGGTCGTGGTGGTAGCCACGACCGGAGTACAGGTACCAGCTATAGACCGCGTGCAGGCTCTCGTCGTGGTGCATCGCCCGGGATCCCAGGTCCCACAGACGCATGGCCAGCGCCACCGCCATGAGGAGGATATAGCCAGCCACCTCCCAGCGCACCGGCAGCCACGCCTCCACGCCACGGGGCTGTGCCCGCTGGGGCAGCACAGCTAACGGGGTCTCTGCCACATCCATCCGGTGCCTACTCCCTCACGCGGTAGACCACCACATCGCCGGACTCGAAAGCCCTACCCATCACTTCATTCAACGTGTCCACAGCAATCGCCCCATAGACGGCCCGCTCCCTGGCCCCGACGACCACGAAGGTAAGCCCATACTTCTTTACTATCTCCCGCGCCCGCTGCGCGTCGGGAGTCGTATAGAGGGTTGCCAGGTCCTCCGCACGCCCCAGGGTCGGTTGATAGGAACCACGCCACTGCCGCTCGTGCCCTGCCCAGTTGAGCGGCGCGGGAATCCCCGTGGCCGCGGCAAACAGGCCATACTCAGAATAGCTCCCGCCCGCTGCCTCCGCCAGCCGCTGGCCCGGCCTGGCCTCACGGCGCAGCCACTCCACGGTCTCGTGTGCCCCTGGAAGGTCGGCCTTCAGGTAGGCCAGCCCATCCAGGGTCGGCACGTCCGCACCTCCCGACGGCTTGCTGGCGACGGCTGCCAGCGGGTAGTAGAGAAGGGCAATCAGCATCACCGCCAGGAGACCCCGCCAGGCCAGCCGCACCGGCATCAGGGCCGCTACTGCGTTGGCCAGCCAGCGCTCCCAGTAGTAGACGGCCAGCGCTCCTGCCACTGCCAGGATTGCCCATGCTTGATAGTATACCTTGAACACAGTGTTCATTCGGTTGCCAAAGACATCCACAATGAAGAGGAGCTCCGGCCCCAGGACCAGCACGAAGGCGAAAGCCAGAAGCAGCAGCACAAAGGACTGGCTGCGCCCCTCCGCATCCGGAGTCGCGTCCAGCGCCCGGTACACCACCAGGCCAAGGAGAAGAGCACCAGGCAAGATGTGGAGTAGGCGGGGAAGGAGCTGGCCTTCAACTCCCTGCAAGGAGGCCAGCAGCACAAAGGCCAGGTAAGGCACCAGGGGTACCAGCACTGCGGCCACCAGACGGCCCCAGCTCAGCCGACGGGTCGCGGCCCAGACAAGCTGCAGCACCAGGAACGGCGCCAACAGCAGGACAAAAGGCCCCCACACGATCAGGAAGTGCTTCAGACTGGTCACCGGCCCCTGCACCGCCAGCACCCCCTCCACCTGGGTGCTGACACTCCGGTAAAAGGGGAGGTAAAGCACAAAGGCCAGAGCAAGTACCATCCCCCCTACACCGAGAGGGTGCAACACTCCCTGGACAAGGCCCAGGTCCTTCCGGTGGTGGTAGCCCCAAAGCACCAGGCCCGCCAGGGCCAGTCCCAGGAAGACCGGCAGGTCCCACGCGTTGAGGGGCCCCAGCGCCCCCAGGACAATGCCTGCCAGCAGCAGCTTGGGCCAGGACCGTGGGGAGAGACTTAGGTACCCGGTCCCCTGGGCAAACAAGCACCAGGCCAGGGCCATCGCCATCATCACAAAGGGCAGCGACATGACGTGGGGGTGGAGGTCCCCCAGCAGGTGACTGAAGAAGGGGAACTCCTGGATGGTGTAGTCCAGGCTGCGCCCATCCACCACGGTGTCAATGACGCGGGTGGCGCGCCACCACCACCATGCTTCGTTGGGGTACCATGAGGCGCTGGCCGCAGGGCCATCCAGCCCCTTGATGCCCAGCCCTGTCCAGAAGGCTGTGCTACCCATCCCCAGGGAACGGACCAGCTCCAGGGTGCCCTCCAGGTTCGAGATGACTAGCAAGAGGACGGTGGCCAAAGCCCCGTAGGCCAGGCCCGACCACCGGCCCCGCACCAGGCTGCTCACCAGCCCCACGGCGCCAGCAGCGGCCATGGCCGGCACCGTCGCCAGGGACAGGTTATAGACAAAGCTGGTGGGGATGGCGGTGAGCCGGGCCACCAGCCCGAAGAGCAGGTAGCCCAGGTAGTAGTAGCTGATGCCGTGACCGCTGAGCCAGGGGTCCTCCGGGGGATAGTAGGCCGTCCTGGCCGAGGCGTTGAGGAAGGCAAAGTCCATGAACTGCTCGGTGTGGTTGATGGCCGGGTCATAGGCACGGTACAGGGCCCATCCTACGTAGAACAGCAGGAAGGCGACTTCCACTACTAACAGCAGCGGCCATTCCCGCCGCACCAACTCACTCACTGCCCTGCGGTGTCGCCTGAACAGGAGGGCGGAGACGACGGCCAGGGCCGCCAGGACCAGCAGAATGCTCCAGCGGGCCGTGGGGAGGAAGTGCAGGCTCCCCAGGAGCCACAGAGGAAAGGCCAACAGTAGAAGCCCCAGGAGCTTGCTGAAGGCATAGCCGCGGTCTCGCAGGGAGGGGAAGAGCACGAAGGCCACCGGGAAGGCCAGCACTCCGATGGCTTCCAGGGTTACCAACCACAGGAGGGCGTAGCCTGCGCTCAGCATGGAGGGGGGTTAGGAAGGGGCCTGCTGAGGGCTGGCTGCCAGGAGGGCAGCGACAAACTCCTCAGCGGAGAAGGGGGCCAGGTCGTCCGGGCCCTCTCCGGTGCCGATGAAGAGGACGGGCAGCTTCAACTGGTCGCAGATGCTGAGAAGAATGCCGCCCCGCGCCGTGCCGTCCAGCTTGGCTACAAAGATGCCCGTGACCCCCAAGGCCTCGGTGAAGGCTTGGGCTTGAGCCAGGCCGTTCTGTCCGGTGGTGGCATCCAGCACCAGCAGAACCTGGTGCGGGGCCTGCGAGTCCAGGCGATGCAGCACCCTGCTGATTTTCTTCATCTCCTCCATCAGGTTGACCTTGGTGTGCAGCCGCCCCGCGGTATCAATAATCAGGACATCGGCGCCACGCGCCTTGGCCGCCTGGTAGGCGTCGAAAGCCACCGCGCCGGGGTCGGCCCCCTGGCGGTGGGCAACCACCTCGACGCCAACTCGCTGCCCCCAAAGCTGGAGTTGCTCGATGGCAGCGGCACGAAAGGTATCGGCGGCACCCAGGACCACCTTTTTCCCTTCGTTTTGCAGATAACCGGCCAGCTTGGCAATGCTGGTGGTCTTGCCCACACCGTTGACGCCTATCACCAGTACCACCGTGGGCTTTGGGGCCTCACCGTCGCGCTCCGGAAGCAGGCCTGCCTGGCCCGGCGCCTCAAGGACCGCCCTCATCTCCTGTTGGAGCAGTGGGAGAAGGGTTTCGGGCTCGGTCACCCGCTCCGTCTTGGCCCTTTCCTTCATCCGCTCCAGCAAGCGGGTGGTGGTTGCCACCCCTACATCGGCGCCTAACAGGGTCTCTTCCAACTCGTCCCACAGGCCTTCATCGATCTTAGGCCGCCGCACCGCTTGCAACAGGCGACCGAACCAGGCCTCGCGGCTCTTCTTGACCCCCTGCTGGGTCTTCTCACGCCATTTCAACAGTCCAAACACAGCGGTCTCCCGTGAACGTTCTGCTAACCCAGGGCTGCCGACGGTATCAGGGCCAGGTCAGTCCCTCTGCTGTAGCCGCCGCAGTGCATCTCCGGCAGCCTCCCGCTCGGCATCGGCCTTGCGGGGGCCTGCGCCTCGCCCCACCACCACATCGCCGACGTGGACCTCCACCTCGAAGGCCGGGCGGTGCTCCGGGCCCGCCGACCTTACCACCTGGTACACCGGAGGTGGACCTCCTTGCGTCTGGACCAACTCTTGCAGCAGAGACTTGGGGTCCTTCTGGACACCGTCCGCCACCACGGTCTGGATGTCCGGTCCCATGATATTCAGGATAGCGCGGCGCGCCACGTCGTACCCCTGGTCCAGCAGCACGGCACCCAACACCGCTTCCAGTGCCGAAGCCAGGTTGGACAGGCGGCTGCGCCCTCCACCAGCCTCCTCACCGCGACCCAGGAGCAAGTATTCGCCCAGGTTCAGCGAAGCCGCCACCCTTGCCAATGTTGGACCGCAGACCAGGTTAGCCCGAAGAGCAGTGAGGTCTCCCTCATTGCTCTCTGGGAGACAGCGGTACAACTCCTCCGCCACTACGAAGTCCAGCAGGGCATCACCGAGGAACTCCAAGCGCTCGTTGCCGGCAGAGTCCTCTTCAGCATGTTCGTTGACGTAGGAGCCGTGGACGAGGGCTTGCCTCAAGAGGCGGGGGTCCCGGAAGGATACACCAAGGGAGTCCTGAAGAGCAGCCAGTTCTGGCACGAAACCCTATCACCCAGCCAGGAAATCGCAGTGGCTATCGACAGATATTCTACGGGCGATTCAGCATAAAGTCAAAGCGAGAAGCCGATGCTATAATGGCGGAGCTATCCCGGAATCATCCAAGAAAACCGCTCCCTCAAGGGGGCGGCATGATGTCCTCGCCTCGACACGTCGGGGCGGGGTGAAAGCAGCATTTCGGGATGAGCTGGCGGAAACCATCGCCGGTGTCATATGGCTGAACGATGGGCCTTGGTCGAAAATGGCCTACCACCGCCCCTGGTGGCCCTGCTTCTGCGCGTCAGGGAGTTAGCGGCCAAAGAGGGCTATAGCCTCTACCTGGTGGGAGGCCCCCTGCGCGACCTGCTCCTGGCCCGCCCAGTGCTGGACCTGGACCTGGTGACCGAGGGAGATGGCCCTGCCCTGGCCTCGCTGCTGGCGAAGGCGACAGGCGGCCAGGTGGTGGCCCACCACCCCTTCGGCACCGCCAAGGTGAAGCTTCCGGGTCTCGCGGTGGATATCGCCACGGCCCGCTACGAGACCTACCCCCACCCAGGCGCACTCCCGGCTGTCTATCCGGGCACCATCCTGGAGGACCTGGCCCGCCGGGACTTTACCATCAACGCCATGGCCCTCAGGCTCTGTCCAGGTGACGACTGGCCTTTGCTGGACCCCTTGCATGGAGAGAAGGACCTGCGCCAGGGGCTGGTCCGAGCCCTCCACGACAAGAGCTTCCAGGACGATGCCACCCGCATATGGCGCGCGGTGCGGTATGAGCAACGCCTGGGGTTCCACCTGGAGGACGGGACGGAGAACGCCCTTCGCCGCGACCTGGCCTACCTGGACACCATCAGTCCCGACCGGCTGCGCCACGAGGTAGAGAGGACCCTGGACGAGTCACAGCCGGAGCGGGCCTTTGCCAGGGCCAAGGAGCTTGGGGTCCTGGCCGCCTCCTTCCCGCCATTGTGCTGGAGTCCGGCCAAGGGACAGGCAGTTGCCGACCAAACGTCTTCCGGACGGAAGGCCGGGCCGCTGCTGCTCCTGGCGCTGCTGGCTGCGGACTTGACTCCTCCCCAGGCCGAGGGGTTCATCAGCCGCCTGGCCCTGCCATCCCGCTGGGCAACAGCAGTGCGGCACACAGTGGCACTTCGAGAGCGCCTGGGCGAACTCGACGATGTCACCCTGCGCTCCAGCCAGGTCTACGCCACCGTGGCCCGCTTCGACGAGGCCGCCATCCAGACGGTATCCCTGCTGTTGCCTCCTGGGCCTGCCAAGGACCACCTGGATCGCTTCCTCTCGGTGGACCGCTACGCCAAGCCCCGGCTCCGCGGCGACGACCTGCTGGCCCTGGGGGTCCCCCAGGGACCGCTCCTGGGGTCCCTGATGGAAGAGCTAAAGCAAAAGTGTTTGGACGGGGAACTGACGGGACGGGAAGCGGAGAAGGAGTATGTGCTCCGTCGGCTGACAGAGGCGAAAGGTTGAAGCACCATAGGAGGGTTGGATGAGGGCTGTGTACATCCAGGCCCAGGGTGGGCCAGAGGTCCTGACCTTCGGCCAGCGGCCGGACCCGAAACCGGGCGACGGCGAGGTACTGGTCCGTATCCGGGCCTGCGCCCTGAACCGATTGGACCTGTGGAACCGCCAGGGCCTGCGGGGGACAAAGCGAGAGTTCAAGGAACCCCTTGTCCTGGGCACAGACATCGCAGGGGATGTGGCCCAGGTGGGGGAGGGGGTGACCTCCCTCTCGCCAGGCCAGCGCATCCTGCTAGACCCCGTCCTCTCGTGTGGGCGGTGCTGGCCTTGTCTCTCCGGCGAGGACCAGCTCTGCGAGCGGCGCGGCATGTTGGGCTCCACGGTGGACGGCGGCTACGCTGAGCTGGTGAAGGCCCCGGCGGTCAACGCTCTTCCCCTGCCTGACCACGTGGGCTATGCCGAGGCGGCTGCCCTGCCCACCACTTTCATGCCCGTGTGGCAGATGCTGGTGCGCAAGGGCCAGCTCAAGCCCTGGGAAACGGTGCTAGTGCTCTCTGCTTCCAGCGGCATTGGCACCGCTGCCATCCAGGTAGCGAAGGGGGGCGTAGGCGCCAGGGTCATCGCCACTACCAGCACCCCGGAGAAGGCGCAGCAGGCACGCGCCCTGGGCGCCGACGAGGTCATCCTGTATAGCACCGAAAACCTGGAGACGCGCCTCAAGGAGCTGACCGGGGGCCGCGGCGTGGACATGGTGGTGGACCACGTG
The DNA here is from genome assembly GCA_016210325.1 of Chloroflexota bacterium. Lineage (GTDB taxonomy): Bacteria > Chloroflexota > Dehalococcoidia > Lucifugimonadales > HRBIN23 > JACQUK01. Next base: position 11,225 of record JACQUK010000151.1, on the reverse strand, counting down.
GGTGCCCAGTTCTGGCCCCAGGCCTACGCGTCCCTGGCCCGCGGTGGCCGCTACGGGGTGTGCGGCGTCACCACGGGGTACCGCTCGGAGCTCCACCTGGGGCAGCTTTTCAGCAAGCAGCTTACCGTGTTCGGCGTCAGCATGGGGTCGCGCGCCGACCTGCGCCAGGTGTTGGCTGCGACAGCCCGTGGCGCGGTCCGTGCCCACATCTCCCAGACCTTCCCGCTGGAGGAAGCCCGCCAGGCCCACGAGGTTATGGAGGGCCGTAGCTTCTTTGGGAAGCTGGTGCTGCTGGTCTCCTGAGCGAACCCGATACCACGAGGCCCAGATGCAGCTCTCACTATGGCCCAAGGCCATGCTGCTCCAAGATGTGTCCCCGCAGCAGGCAGGGGCGGCCTACCGCGACCTCCTGCGAGCCTTACCCCACGTCCGGGGTGGCGCCCCGCCGGAGGCGGTGAAGCTGTTCGACCAAGCCATGCGGCTGCACCTCAAACTCCTGGCCACTGCCTGCCAGGAGACACGCCTCTCCGACCAGCAACGGGCCGTGCTTGCTCTGGCGACCAGGGCCTTCAACCTGTGTTTGGCCCTGCGCACCCTGGCGCTATCTGGCCTGTGGACCGAAGCGCTAGTGCTGGAACAGAGCGTCTACGAGAACACGCTTGAGGCACTGCGCCTGGCCCGGGACGCCAATGCTACAGCCAGGTGGTTGGGAAGGGCCAGTGGCCGGCACGTAACCCCGCCCGGCGGTGCCGCCGGCGAGCGCCCACCAACTGCGCTCGAGGCAAGGCTCCAGCGGTGGCGCCGCTCCCTGGCGCCCCTGGCGGCACCCACGCGGAGGGCGTCTGAAGCCAGGACGCTCCCCGACGGGCGAAGGCGTCAGACCACAGACCTGGGGCAACGCAGCGCCATAGGTAGCCTCCCCCCTAGCCACACGGCGGGCCTCCTCCTGGGGAGGGCTGTCTGGGTGGTGCTGGGTAGCGCCCATGCCCTGGAGGCGTGTGGGGCCATTGAAGCGCAGTCCATACGCGGCACCCTGACCAGGCTGAAGCGGGAGGGCCGACTGCTGGAGCACCGCCTCAAGAGGGGACACCTGGGCCGCTGACGCCCTGAGGAGGTGCGCCGCGCCTTCAGCCCGAGGACTCGCGCTTGCCGTAGCGACGGACGTAGTAGGCAGCGGCCTCAGCCCGGCGGGAGAGGTTAAGCTTGTCCAGAATGCTGCTGACATAGTTCTTGACCGTTTTCTCGCTCAGGAACAGATCAGTGGCGATCTCCTTGTTGGTCTTGCCGTCGGCGATGCGGGCCAGGATCTTTTCCTCCTGTTCGCTGAGGGTGGTGGCGCTCTCCACCTTCTGACCCGCAAGGCTCTTGATGCGCTCCAGCACCTTGTGGGTCACGCCCGGGTCCAGCAGGGACTCGCCAGCGCCAACCCGCCGAATAGCCTGCACGAGCTCCTGCCCACGGATCTGCTTCAGCAGGTACCCGCTGGCCCCGGCCATGATGGAATCGAACACAGCCTCCTCGTCTGGGTACGAGGTGAGCATGATAACTCTGATGGCCGGGTTGGCCGACCGGATCTCCCGACAGGCCTCAACGCCAGTGCCATCAGGGAGCCGCACGTCCATGACCACCACGTCTGGCGAAAGCCTGGCAGCTTCCCGCACTGCCTCGGCCACCGACCCTGCCTCGCCGGCCACCTCCAGGCCCTCACGGCGGTCTAGCAGGGTCCGCAGGCCTTGCCGGACTACCTCATGGTCGTCAACAATCAACAGCCTCATACTCTCCTCCTAGGTAGCAATCCCGACCCCCGAAAGAGGAATAGTGAAGGTCAAAGTGGTGCCCTTGCCATGCCCGCTCTCCAGCGACATTTTGCCACCCAAGTCGTAGGCCCTGCCCTGCATGTTGCTGAGGCCCTGCCGCTCTGCACTTCGGGCCTGCTGCGGGTCAAACCCAACCCCGTCGTCCTGGATACGGAGCTCCAGGTCACTGCCACTGAATGTAGCTGACACCCACACCGTGCGGGCGCGCGCATGTTTGATGATATTGGTCAGGCCCTCACGCGCAATCTGCAACAGGGTGCTGGTCTGCTGAGTGGAGAGGACCTGGTCCATCCCTTCCTGCACCCGCAGCTCTACGTCCAGCAGGGTGTTGAGCTGAAGCTCAGCCACCAGCTCGTCTAGTCCCCCCACCAGCTTCTTGCCGTGGACCACGTGGGGGCGCAGGTTGAAGATGTAGTTCCGGATGTCCCGAATGATGTCGTTGAGATGGTCAATGGCATAGCTCAGGCGCTCACGGGCCTCCGGAGAGGCCGCAGGCACTGAGTCCAGCAGGTTCTCCAGGCTCAGCCCCACCGCGTAGATGGACTGAATGATGCTGTCATGCAGGTCGCGGGCAATCCGCTCCCGGTCCTCCAGCACAGCCAGCGTCTGGACCCGCTCATAAAGACGAGCGTTCTCGATGGCCACCGCTGCCTGGTTGGCAAACAGCACCATGACCCGCTCATCCTCCGCCGTAAACCCAGAGGCCCCCTGCTTCTCCGTCAGGTAAAGCTGGCCAAAAGTGCGGCTCTTGTACTGGATGGGCACGCCCAGGAAGCTCCTCATGGGCGGGTGATATGGCGGAAAGCCCAGGGAATGCGGGTGCTTTGTCAGATCAGCCAGGCGCAGGGGGCGGCCGGACTCCAGAGGGATGCCCAGGACCCCCTTGCCCGTGGGTGGGCTACCAATCCGCGCGGCCTCCTCAGGCGTGAGGCCGGAGACCACAAACTGCTTGATCAGGCCCTCCTCATCACGGACCGCCAGGGCGCCGTAGCTGGCCTGGGCCACCCGGCGGGCCAGGTCCACCACCTTCTGGAGGACCGCCTGCAACGACAGCTCCGAGGTCATCGCCAGGGCGGCATCGGTGAGGGCCTCCATTTGCTCGTTGCGGTGCTGGGCGTTGGTGTGCAGGGCTACCAACTCCCGGTTCTGCTGGAGGATGCGCCGCTCCATGCGCTCCGCGATGCGGAACAACATCCGGGAGAAGATAAACGCTCCCGCCAGCATTACCGCCAGCGCCACCACGAAGTGCACAGGCCGCGGCAGGAAACGGACAAACACCTGGTAGCGGATCACCTCCAGCAACAGCAAGGCGGCCGCAGGCAACAAGAACGCCAGCCAGCGGAGCTGCTTGAGGTTCCTTGGCCAGGACTCTTGTTGGCCAAGGGTGTCCTGTCGCAGCCGGTGCTCCACTGAACTTGGTCCCTGGCCCATGTTAGCCGACCCCCGAACCTCGACCGCGGTGTCCCTATGCCTACTATGTGTCACACCAACTCATCATGAAATGCTGCTTCCACCCCCGCCCCGACGTGTCGAGGCGGGAGCATTATGATGCCCCCTCGAGGGGGCGGTGTCTCGGATGATTTCGGGATAGCTTCAAGTCTCCAACCGGCCATCGGAAATGGTGGATACCCTATTGTACTGCATTCACAGGTACGACCGAGTCTCATCAGACCGTGGCATCTCCGGCTCCCTTTGCGAAGCTCCCAGGACCCAAACGGGCGGCCTGGAAAATATAGAGCTGCGCATAGCCACAGTAGGGACCAAAGTGCTCCCGCGCCCACGCCGCCACCGCCTCGTACCGCCAGCCACGCGGCACCCGGTACCATTGCTCCACTGCACGGCGCACCCATCGGTCAATAGGAAAGGCGTCCAAGTGCTCATACGCCAGCAGCAACACGCAGTCGGCTACTTTTTCGCCCACGCCGGGCAGCGTGATGAGGCGCCGGCGGGCCTCGTCCAGGGGCACCCCTGCCAGAGCCTCCAGCGAGAGTTGGCCGCCGGCCACCACCGCGGCCGCCGCGGCCAGCGAGCGGGCCCGGAAGCCGAGCCCCAGCTCGCGGAGCCGCGCCTCGCCAGCCTCGGCCACCAGGGCGGGAGGCGGAAACGTGTGGCGCACCAACGCGTTGGACTGAAGCGGGCGGCCCAGGGCCGTGGCCAGCGCCTCCACCATCTGCGCAATCCGCGAGATATTGGCGTGGCTGGAGCAAATGAAGCTGGCCAGGGCCGGCCAGGGCTCCAGGCGAAGGAGCCGCAGACCCCGATGCCGCTGCACTGCTCGTGCCAGCACCGGGTCGGTGGACAGGCCAGCGTGGATGCGCTCCAGGTCGTCATCCAGCCGGAAATGCCACCGCAACAGGCTTGTCAGCGCCTTCTCCCCCAGACCGGGGGACCACGCCTCGAGTCCACCGGGCACTTGCCGCAAGGCCACTAGGTGGTCCTTCACCACCCCGTGGGACCCCAAGGCGTCGTCATGCCGCCAGCGGAAGTCCTGGCCACTGAAGAGTGTCGCCGCCAGGTCCAGAGGTTGCGTGACAGACAAGAACATGGGTCATCCTGAGAGCCAGGTCTTGATAGCCTGGCCTATTTCGCGCAAGGTCGGCTGGGCCACGGTGCAGGGAGGCAGTGAATTGAGGAAGACTTTGCCATAGGGGCGTGTCAGCAGGCGGCGGTCCAGGAGCACCACCACCCCACGGCTCTCGCTATGACGCACCAGGCGTCCAAACCCCTGGCGTAGCCGCAGGACCGCCAGAGGCACCGCGTACTGGTTGAAGGGGTCCTCATAGAGCTGGCCCCGCGCCGCGAAGACGGGCTCAGTGGGGACATTGAAGGGGAGTCGGGCTATCAGCAGGACCCTTAGGGCATCGCTGGGCAGGTCCACACCCTCCCAGAAGCTGGCGGTCCCCAGCAACACCCCGGCGGAGTTGCGCTGGAACTCCTCCAGCAACCCTCGGGGCGAGCCTTCCACCCCTTGGGCCAGCAGACGGAGCCCCCTGGACTCCAGCGGACCGCGCAGGGCACTGGCAGCCGCCCTTAGCGCACTGTGGGAGGTGAACAGTGCCAGGGTGCGTCCCTTTGCCGCCTCCGCTACGGTGCTGATGGCCACCGCCAGGGCCTCGTGGTATGTGGGACGGTCGGGCTCCGGCATGTCCCTGGGCAGGCACACCAGGGCCGCGCGCCGGTAATCGAAGGGAGACCCCAAGACCAACTCCTCGGACTCCTCCAGGCCCAGTCTCCGTGCCAGAGGCTGGCAGCTTCCCTCGGTGCTCAAGGTCGCGCTGGTGAGCACCACGGTCTTCTTCTGGTCAAACAACAGCTTTTTGAGCTTTCCCCCCACCTCAAGGGGCGCAGCGCACAGGGACAGGGCATCGTGGGCATCCTGCACCACCCAGTAGACCCCACTCCGCTCCGGAGACACCAGGAACTCCCGAAGCTGCCGTCGCAGCTCTCCGCTGGCCTTGCTGTGGGCTGAAAGCTCTGCCCGGAGCGCCTCGTAGTCGGGCAGGCGGGCCTGTTCCAGGCCCTCTAGCGACGTCTGTAGGTCGTCGGTAGCACGCAGCACCTCAGCTAGCGCCAGGTCAACGTTCTCCCACAACACCTCCAGGCGCGACCACCCCGGCTGCGCACGCACCGACTCCGTCACCCAAAGCTGGGCACCTCGCTCGTCGGCACCGCTGGCGTGCTGGCGCAGGAACACTCCGATGTGCCCCACCATCTCGTCGAAGCGTTGGCGGGCCCTGGCGACCCGCTCTCGCGCCTGGGCAGCGGCCCCTTCTGTAACCTGCCGTCGCGAAAGGGCTACCGCTGCCGCGGCATAGGCCGCCACTGCCTGGCCCGCCAGTCCGCGGGGGCCAGCCAACGCCTCCAGATGGTCTGCGACTGCGTACTGCCGGACCTGGAAGCCAAACTGCCTCGTAGCTTCGTCCTCCAAGTGGTGGGCCTCGTCCACAATCAGGTAGTCGTAGCTAGGAAGGAGGGAGCCGCCAACCGCCAGGTCGCTGAGCAACAAGGCGTGGTTCACCACCAGGATATGGGCCGATTCGGCTTGGGACCGGGCTGATGCCAGGAAGCAGGGGCCACGGGACCGGGGGCACTCGGCAGCCCCCTCCGCGGACAGCCGGTCCCAGACCGGGGTGTCCCTGGGGGGCAACGTAAGCTCGCTGCGGTCGCCAGCCGCCGTCTCCTGGAGCCAGACCAGCAGTTTGGCCAGCACCCTGCTTTCATCCAGCGTCAGGCCGCTGTCAGAGCGCAGGTGGGCAAACCGCTGGAGGCACAGGTAGTTGCCACGCCCCTTCAGGGTGGCCCACCGGAGCGTCCTGGCACCGGCGCCCAGGTGGCGCTCCAGCGCCTGAGTCACCGTGGGGAGGTCTTTCCGTACAATCTGCTCCTGGAGACCGATGGTATTGGTGGAGACCACCACCCGGACTCCTTTCTTCAGGGCAAACAGGGCAGCGGGAGCCAGGTAGGCCAGGCTCTTGCCCACGCCGGTGCCTGCTTCTACTACCAGGCTGCCGCCATCGCTAAAGGCACGGTACACTGCGCGCAGCATCTCCTCTTGCTGGGGGCGGAACTCGTAGCCAGGGAGCGTTTGGGCCAGCGCTCCACCCGGCTTGAGCAGTGCAACCACGTCGTCCGGCTTTGGCAGAGGCCCACTGCTGGCCCTTGCCGCCTCTCCAGAGGATGCCAACCGTCCCGCCAGGGCCGCCAGGTCAAGGCCGCCGAGGCCCAGGCGAGAAGGGCCGCCAGCACGGCCTTCCTTTCCCGCAAGAAGGACGCCCAGCAGGTACCGCAACGGATTTCCAGCCAGGGTAGCCAGCCGCCGCCACTCCTCCAGCAAGGCGGGGTCCAGCCCGGCGGCCCGCTGCACCAGGGCCACGAAGACCTGTTGAGTGACCTGGGCATCAGCCAGGGCGCGGTGCGCTCTGGGATGGGCAATACCCAGGGACCTGGCCAGGGCGCCCAGGGAATACTCGCCACGGGGCAGAAGCACCGAGGCCAACTCGTATGTGTCGTAGCTGGGCGCGGCAAGCCGCACGCCCCGCCGGCTGAGGAAGGCTAGGTCAAAGCTGACGTTGTGGCCCACCACGGGCGCATCCCCCAGGAAGGCCAGCAGGTCGCCGGCCACCACGGCGAAGGGAGGGGCCTTTTCCAACTCTGCCTGGGTGATGCCGGTGAGGCGTTGCACGAAAGGGGGCAGGGGACAGTACGGGTCCACCAGGGTAGTGAAGCTCTCCAGGACCTGTTCACCTCGGAACTTGACGGCGCCAACCTCGATGATCTCGTCCTGCTCCGGGGAGGTCCCGGTGGTCTCCAGGTCTAGGGCAACACATAGGGGGATGCTGTCCAGGGTCGTATGGGAAGGGGCCCTCACGAAAGACACCTGCTTCTAGGGCAACTACCGCCGAGTATCAACGCTCATCGCCAGGGGGGAAGGTGGTCCGGGGCCCGGCCTTTCAACGTCGAGGGCGCTGGCATAGCACCAGAGTGGTCGTATGCCTGGCGGCTGACACCGTTCTTACCCTCGATGGCGGCCGCTACCGCGCCGAGGTCGGCCAAAAGGGGCAGGCCCGTGCCCACCCTTGGACGGAAGGCGCCAGCGTGAAGCGCCTCCAGGAAGTCCTGCACGTTGCGGACGTCGCCGTCGAAGAGCGTATGCCCTGCACCGACTCCGCTCCGCGAGTGGGCGTCACTGCCACCCACCGCACCCTTGTCCAGCAGGCCGGCGACCTCCAGAGCGAAGAGGTTCTCCTGTCCCGTGTTGGCGCCGTTGACCACCTCAAGGGCGTCCACCAGCTCAAAGAGGGGGTGCGTCGCCGCCTCCTGAGGGGTGGCAGGATACCCATCCGGACTGGGGTAAAGGAGGCTCCGGTTGTACGGAGGAGGATTGAACAGATTGCGAAACGGGTGGGCGGCGACCATGTAGCCCCCAGCCTTGGAGACGACTTTGCGCAGCCGCCGGACGTCCGCTGCCCCCTCGGGGTAGCCCTTAATGCCAAATACCAGGATGTGCCCCATAGCAGTCTCGATCTCCAGGGCAGGGACCACGATGAGATCAGCCTGGGCGGCGAACCGCCTCAACCCCTCGGCGTCGCGCCACCCGCTGTGCTCGGTGAGGCAGACGCCCCGAAGACCCCGGCGCTTCGCCTCGACGAGGAGCTCCGCGGGCAAGAGGCTGCTGTCGCCACTGCCTTTGACCGTGTGCACATGGAGGTCGAAAAGGGCGCCCATCTACCTGGTGAATCCTTACTGAGCAAGCACCCTTACGGGTTTCGGAGCTATTCTACTGGCCGTGTCTGCTAGCGTCAACAAAGGCAGGAGCCATCGGTCATGCAGGCCCGCCGTTCACCGAAGATACGGCCCATGCGGCCAGCCCCCTGGCCCAGAGGGCGCCGGCGGCCCGCTCTGCGGCAGCCCGGTCAGGGACGAGGGCGAAGAGCGAGGGGCCGGTCCCTGAGAGGTGGGCACGATGGCCGCTTACCTCCTCCAGGGCCCGGCGGTAGCCCGCCAGCTCCGGGAACACCCCATCTGCCACAGCCTCGAACACGTTGCAGAACTGGTCCGGCTCGAAGGGCCGCCCCGCCTTCAGCCGTTCAAGGACGGTCTCTGTCGCTTCGCCCCGCGTGTAGTGGCCCGGGCCCAGGAGGCGGTACAGGGAGGCCGTCTTATTGGCCGGCCGAACAGGGGGACAGACCAGCACCATCCAGAAAGGAGGTGCAGGCCGCAGAGTCTCGACCACCTCGCCGCGGCCGCGGGCTACGGCTGTCCCCCCACGGATGAAGAAGGGCACGTCGGAGCCCAGCGCCGCCGCTGCATCCAGCAGCCGGGCCATACCGAGGTCCAGTCCCCACAGGCGGTCCAGGGCCACCAGCGTGGCCGCGGCGTCGGTGCTGCCGCCACCCAGCCCGCCCGCCACCGGGATACCCTTCTTGATGCCGATAGCCACCCCCCGGCCTGGAGCGTACTTCCCCTGAAGCAAGAGGGCGGCCCGGAAGGCCAGATTGTCCGGGCCCTCCAGCGTTGGATCGTCGCACTGAATGCCAAGCCCCGGCGCGGGCCGGACCGAAAGCTGGTCGTGGAGACTGACCGTCTGGAGCAGCGTGACCACTTCGTGGTAGCCGTCCTCCCGGCGGCCCAGCACCTCCAGGGTCAGGTTGACTTTGGCGTAGGCCTTCAGCATGATAGGGGCTTGCACGGCGCTGCTTCTCCAAAGGTCATCCATGAATTCGCTTTTCACCCGCGCCTGATGGTCATTGACCAATTTGCAACGATATTGGTGTTGCTGCCTCTGCTGATACCTCATCCCCTTTGCCCCCTTCTCCTGCAGGAGAAGGGGGGAGAATAGTATCTGGGGGTATGTCGCGCGGTGTTTTGTCAACCACCATGAGGCAGGGGGTGTCATGCCGCGCGCTCTTCAGGGTGCGGTGTCCGAAGGGTTGTTGGGAAAGGTTGCGGAATCGGCTTGCCGGCAGGCGCGAAACAGGGCACCCCATTCCTCCAAGCTCAGGGTCTCAGCGCGCCGACGCGGGTCCACTCCAGCAGCAGCCAGTAGGCCTCCGACGTCCGATGCGGGCAGCGCCAGGGCATGGCGCAGCACGCCGCCCAGTTGCTTGCGCGGGGCGCTGAAGCCAGCCCGCACCAGGGCGAAGAACCTCTCCACATCATCCACGTCCACCGCCGGACGGGCACGGACATCCAGGCGCACGATGGCCGAGGTCACTTTGGGGGGTGGGTAGAAGGCCAGCGGTGGCACGTACCCTACAACGGCCGGCTCGGCATAGAACTGGACCGCCACACTCAGCAGGGACATGCGGCCCGGCCGCGCCGCCATGCTCTCAGCAACTTCTTTCTGAAGCATGGCCACGATGCGGGAGGGCTTGGGCGTCCCCTCCAGGAAGCGCCGGACGATGTAAGTACCCACATAGTAAGGCAGGTTGCCGACAACCTTGTACGCTCGGTCGCCGGGCAGATAGGGTGACAGGTCAACCGTCCTGGCGTCGCCGTGGACGATCTGGAGGTGCTTCTGCGAAGCGAAGAGCCGCGATAAGGCAGTCACCAACTCGGCATCTAACTCCACCGCAACGACCCGGCCCGCCAGGGCCACCAGCCGCTGGGTCAACACCCCCAGGCCCGGCCCCACCTCCACAACGGTGTCTCCCGGGGCCACCTCAGCAGCCTCCAGGACCTTTGCCAGCGCATCACGGTCCACCAGGAAGTGCTGGCCCAGGGCCTTGCGGGGGCTCAGGCCCAGGCGCCGCAAGAGCGCCTTTGGCGGTAGAAGCGGTGATTGCCCGGTCACAGGTCCAGTTTGAGCACTTTCTTGGCGTTTTCTAAGAGGATTTTTGGCCGTACTTCGTCCCGAATAGGCATGGCGTCAAACTCCCGGAGCCAGCGGTCGGGCTGGAGCGAAGGGTAGTCGGAGCCATACAGGACTTTGTCTTGAATCCGGGTGTTCACGTTGTGCACCAGCTCTTCCGGGAAGTACTGGGGTGCCCACCCCGATAGGTCAATGTAGACATTAGCTTTGTGCACGGCCACCGAGATCTGCTCCTGGGTCCAGGGCCAGCCAGGGTGGGCCATGATGATGGTAAGCTCAGGGAAGTCGGCTGCCACGTCATCAATGTAGGGGATAGGCGCCGCGTACTTCAGCTTGATGCCGCCGCCCCCCGGCAAGGTGGAGCCTGCTGCCGAATGTCCGGAGTGGAACAGGACCGGTATCCGCAGCTCCGAACACTTGGCGTAGAGGGGATAAAACCGCTGGTCATTGGGAAAGAAGGCCTGGAGCGGGGGATGGAGCTTGAGACCCCGTAGCCCCAGCTCCTTCACGGAGCGCTCGACCTCCTGGACCGCCTGTTTCCCCTTCCAGGGGTCCACCGAGGCGAAGCCAATGAACTGGTGGGGGTACTGGCGGACTATGCTAGCTACGTAGTCATTGCTGTCCGGGGGCTCGCCAGTGACCGTCTCAGCATCCACCGAGAAGAGCACGCCGAAGATGTCTAGCTCCTTGAACCTGGCGGCCATCTCGGTAGCGTCCTTGGGGCGAGGAGCAGCACGGAAGTAGCGCTGCATCTGTTCGGTGTTCCAGCGGGGTGGGAGTCCCGGCTGCCGCGGCACATGGACGTGGACATCAATGGCTCGCATAGGTACTCCTTCCTGGAAGATAAGAAAGGAGAGGCCGTGCACCCCCTGTCGACCGCGATCCCTCAGCGTGCGACAACGTGGCGGCTCCGGCCAGGAAACCCTACGGCGCTCGAGGCAGACTGCTAACCGTTGCTCCCTTCCGGGCCTGGCGGGGTTCACAGGGCCCCGTCGCATAGGACCCAGCCTTCATCACCGCCATCATCGGGCAGAGGCTGAAGCACCGGGCCTCGAGGGGGAGTTCGACCCCGCTGTGGCGGATTGCGGGTGCAGGGC
>JACQUK010000152.1 GCA_016210325.1 Chloroflexota bacterium | reverse complement strand
GTAAACCGCAGGTCGTCGGTTCGAATCCGACCGGTGGCTCCAACAACCCATACAAGCTTGGCAACCGAGGCCATCCACAGCCACTTCGGCAAGGCCCGCCTTCGCTCACAGCCTTTGCTTCGCCCCCACCCCCAGCATGAGGGCGCGCTGCCTTGGCGCTAGCCATCAGTGTGGCGCCGGTGCACCCGGTGCTTTTCTGACGCTAGAAAGCATCGCCAAGGCTGATTTTCCCTGACCATTCTGCTACCATACAGAATCACAGAATCGCAGAGGACCTGAGGCCAAGGGCACCACAGACAGGTGCTGAGGGCCCTGCTGCGCTCTCTATGCCAGCGATACCCGTGAAAGGGCCGAGGACTACGGCTCTCTCCTTGAAGGAGCAGCATGAGCAAGCTTCTGGAGCAGATCGAACGCGCTGGAAAGGCGCCCCCGGCACCCCTGGGATTCGGGGCGAGTCAGCGACAGCAGAAGGTGCCCGCGTTGGTGGTGGTGGCGGCGTGTGAAAAACCCACCGATGCGGTGGTGGCTGCCGAGGCCGGGGCCAACGCCGTGCTCTTTCTGCCAGGCAAGAAGGGCACCGTGGCGCTGCCGGCTGAGGCCGGGGACAAGCTCGGCACCACGCCCTGGGGCGTCGTCAAGTCTGACCTGACCTCCCAGGAGGCTGAGCAACTTCAATCCCAGGGCTGCGACTTCATCGTGGTAGACGCAGACGCCTCCCTGGCAGCCCTCCACGACCGCGAACGTGGCCCGGGCCGCGTCCTGCGGATTGCCGCCGACCTGGACGAGAAGCTAACCCGCACCCTGGAAGACCTGCCCATTGACGCGGTGCTGGTGGAGACCCCACACCAGCCACCCTGGACCCTCCACCACCTGATGCTCCTCTCCGCCATCCGACTCCTCGTCGGCAAGCCTTTTCTCCTGGGAGTCAGCGGCACCCCATCCCCTTGGGAGGTGGAGTGCCTGCGGGACATAGGGGTTGATGGGCTGGTGTTGAACGCTGATACGGCCAAGAGGGAGGGGCTTCTAGAGCTACGCAAGGCAGTCAACGGGCTGCCGCAACGCAAACCCAGGGGCGACAGGCCGTCCCCTCTACTGCCGCACGTCCAGGGCACCATGCCTGCCCCGCCCGAGGAGGAAGAAGAGGAGGAGGAGAGCTTCTAGCGTGCATCCGGCCCGCAGGACCGTCCGAGGCTGGGCATAGTCTCCGCAGGGGGGTGCCATGCAGCTTGAGGGCAAAGTCGCCATCATCACTGGCGCCAGCCGGGGCATCGGTCGGGCGCTGGCCCTGGGGTTCGCCCGGGAGGGGGCAGCCATCGTGGCGGCTGCCCGCACCGAGCAGCCGGCCCAGACTCCCGGCTCGCTGGAGGAAACGGTCCAGGAGGTCCGGGGCAACGGCGGACAGGCCATCGGGGTGCGCTGCGACGTGACCAGGCCAGATGATGCCCGTGGGGTGGTTGAGCGCACGCTCCAGGAGTTCGGCAGGGTGGACATCCTCGTCAACAACGCCGGCGTCTATGTTGAGGACCCCTTGCTAGAGATGGAGCCTGGTGTCTGGGAGCAGGTCCTGCGGGTCAACGTGCTGGGGCCCATGCTCATGTGCAAGTCGGTGCTGCCATCCATGATGGCGCGGCAGCGGGGCAACATCCTCAACATCTCTTCCCGCAACGGCGACCTGCCCTACGACAACGACCTGGTCTACGGCCCCTCCAAAGCGGCGCTGACGCGCTTCTCGCAGAACCTGGCCAAGCAGGTGCGGCAGTACAACATCGCCGTCAACGCCTATTGCCCGGGTCTCATCCTGACGGAGATGGCTAAAGGGGTCAAAGACGCCCTGGCGCGCGAGCCAGACCCACCAGAAATCACCCTGCCATCTTGCGTGTGGCTAGTGCAGCAGGATGCCCGCAGCTTCACCGGGCACATGGTCTACCGCGAGCACTTTCGACTGACGTGGCCGTAGAGACCGCCGGCCTAGCCTGGCGAGTGGGGCTGTGCTTCAGGGCCAAGAGCAAGGGGAGCTGAGGGAGGACTATACCTCCACGGCCCGGTGGGGGATCCGACACTTCTCGGCACGGAGAATAGCGTCCACAGCGGCCACCGCGTCGTCCAGGCGACCGTTGGCGTTGACCACCATGTACTCGAACAGGGGCAGGCACTCCATCTCCTGGTGCGCTGTCTTGATCCGCAGCGCCATGGCCTCCGGCGATTCTGTCTTGCGCTGGTGCAAACGCTGCTCCAGCTCCTCCAGGGAGGAAGGTGCCAGGAAGACCAGCAAAGCTTGCGGGGCAAGCCGCTTGATGGTGGCTGCCCCCTGGACGTCAGCCTTGATGAGGACGTCCTTGCCCCCTGCCAGTGCCTCTCGCACCTGCTGCCGTGGCACCCCGTAGTAGTGCCCGTACACCTGGGCCCATTCCAGGAACTCTCCGGCCTGCACCATAGCCTGGAAGCGCTCCGGGGACAGGAAGTGGTAGTCCACACCATCGCGTTCGTTGGGGCGCTTGGGACGAGTAGTGGCCGTGACCGTGAAGTGGTACGACCTCCCCAGCTCCTTCATCCGGGCCAGCAGCACGTCCTTGCCAACCCCGGAGGGGCCGGAGATGACCACCAGGAGAGGCTTGGACGAGAGGCACTGGCGCCAGGGGACCGGCACCGCTTTCACGCGGCCACCCCCGCACCCCGCCCCGCCAGGAGGGCCAGGTCCTCCCAGAAGCCGGGGTACGAGACAGAAGCGGCCTCGGCCCCCTGCACCTCCACTGGCCCCGGACCCACCAGGCCAGCGATGGCCAGGCTCATGGCAAGCCGGTGGTCGCCATAGCTCTGGCACCGTCCGCCCCTCAGGGAGACCGGCCCGCGGACCACCAGGCCGTCGGGAAGCTCACGGACCTCAGCGCCAAGGCGCGCCAACTCCGCCACCACGGTCTTGATGCGGTCGGTCTCCTTGACCCGAAGCTCCGCCACGTCGCGGATGACGGTCTCCCCCCGTGCCAGGCAGGCAGCCACCGCCAGGACGGGGACTTCGTCAATGAGGCGGGGGACAATGTCGCCTCGAATCTCAATGGCCTCCAGGGAACTGGACTCGGCTACGATGTCGGCCACCGGCTCGCCGCCCTCTTCCCGAGGGTTCTCGACGGTGAGCCGGGCCCCCATCATCCGCAAGGCGTCCAGCACACCGGTACGAGTAGCGTTCACGCCCACGTTCCGCACCGTCACCCGGGCGTTGGGGTGCGCGCACGCTGCAACCAACCAGTACGCCGCCGAGGAGATGTCACCGGGGACACGAATGTCGTTGGCGGCCAGGCCCCCCGGCCTGAGACGTAGCGTGAGTCCTTCTTCCTCCAGGTGGGCACCCATGGCCTTGAACATGCGCTCCGTGTGGTCACGGGACGCGGCGGGCTGGTGCAGCACCGTTTCACCCTGGGCCAACAGCGCGGCCAGCAGCAGACATGACTTGACCTGGGCACTGGCCACCGGAAGGGTGTACTCGATCCCACGGAGGTTGCCACCAAGAATGGCCAAGGGAGGCAGCGAGTTGCCGTGCCGGCCCAGGATGTGGGCACCCATGGCCCGCAGCGGTTGGACAACCCTGTCCATAGGCCGCGTCCGTAAGGAGCTGTCGCCGGTGATTATGCTGAGGAAGGAGGAGCCAGCCAGCACCCCGGCCAGCAGCCGCATGGTGGTGCCACTGTTGCCCGCGTTCAGCACCTGGACAGGCTCTCGCAGCACTCCCCCGGTGCCGTGGATGGTCAGCAGCCGCGGACCGCTGTGGTCTCGCAGGATGTTTACGCCCAGGGCACGTAGACAGCGCAGCGTGGAGGCGCAGTCGCCTCCGGGGGAGTAGTTGGCCACCCTGGCTGTCCCGTGGGCAATCCCGTTGAAGATGGCTGCCCGGTGGGAGATGGACTTGTCCCCCGGAGGGGTGACCTCTCCCTCCAGACGGTCCGGGCGGGCCACCACCTGTCTCATCCGCGCGCCGCTCCTTTTGTGCCCAAGACATCGCCCCTCGGCTCCGCCGGCGGGAAGGCCCTAGCGTTGGGGCTTCCCTTTGTCCTGGTCCTTGGAGCCGGACTGTTGAATGCGCTGTGCCAGCTTGCTGCCGACGAAAAGAGACAGCATGCTCTCCGAGGGTTTGGGGACTTCCATGGGAGGCTGCGCCTCCGGCTGGACCCCTGCCACCCACTTGGTACGTGCCTCCCAGGCGTCGTTCAGGGTTTTCAGCAAGTCCTGGCCGCCGTCCTTGACCTGATTGCGTAGCGCATAGAGGTCCTTGATGAACTCGTCCAGCCAGTACACGATGCTGTCACGGTTGGTGAGGCAGATATCCCGGTGCATCTCGGGGTCGCCAGAGGCCAGGCGCGAGATATCCCGGTAGCCACTGGCCGCCAGCGAGGCCATCTCCCGCCACCCCCTACCCTTTGCCGTGGTATTGACCAGCGTGACGGACAGCAAGAAGGGCAAGTGGCTGACGGCCGCCACGTAGCTGTCGTGTTCTGCGGCATCCACGAAGTAGGGACGAGCGCCCAGGGTCTCCGCCAACCCCACCACGGTCTTCACCGCCTGCTCGCTGGCGCGGGTGCTGGGCACAACGCAGCACACCGCGTTGCGGAACAGGTCTGCGTCCGCCGCGTCTGGCCCCGACTGCTCCTTTCCCGCCATTGGATGGGCGCCCACGAAGTGCACACGGGGCGCCAGGTACTGGTCGGCCCACGCCAGCACAGCCGCTTTGGTGCTGCCTGTGTCGGTTACGACCGCCCCCTCCTCCAGGTGGGGAGCAATCACCTCCATCACCTCGCGGATGGCCATCACCGGCACCGCCAGGATGACCAGCTTGGCTCCCGTCACCGCCGAGGGGAGGTTGTACTCAACCTTGTCAACGGCACCGCGCTTGCGCGCCTTGCCAGCGTTGGTAGGCTCCTTGTCATGGCCCACCAGCTCCACAGGAAGCTTGGCCTTTTTGATGGCCAAGCCTACCGATGTTCCGATAAGCCCTAGCCCAACAATACTGATTCGGTCCACCTGGCACCTCCCGCTCCCTACCGGTCTAACCCCGCTCCTGGGCCACTCGATTCACCAGGGATACCCTTTGGTGGCTGGCGCCCACCAGCACAGGACCGCAGGGTGCAGAATACATCCAAGATGCGCTGTTGCCTCATCCGCTGGGTATTGCGCTCATTATAGTGCATCAGCTACTGCCTGTCCGCCTCTAGGGCACGCTTTCGCACCCTCCGCCCGGGGCGCCGGTGCAACCCTAGAACAGACGGCCCCCAACCAGCACCGACAACAGCGCGTTGACGACTGGTCCAAGGAAACGTCCGATGATATCCAGGTCGGTGAAAGACCCCAGGACAATGAGGACCAGCAGAACGCCGGGGCCCCACGGCTCCAGCCGAGCGTAGCCCGCCGCCAGGTCCCGGGGCAGAATGCCCAGCACCACTCGCGAGCCGTCCAGGGGGAACAATGGGATGAGGTTAAAGACTGCCAGCAGCAGGTTATAGACCACAACGAAGGCCAGGACCAAGGCAACAATGGCTTCAGCTTGCGACGAGAAGGACCCCTGCCCAAACGCGCTCAACGGCCACGCCAGCACTCCCAACTTGAAGGGGATGGCAGCCACCACCGCGGTGGCCACGTTGGACAACGGCCCGGCCACAGCGACCAGCGACATACTGCGGAACATATCGCCCCGCAGGGCGAGCGGGTTGATGGGCACCGGCTTGCCCCAGCCAAACCCCACCAGGAACAGCATCAGGGTGCCCAATGGGTCCAGGTGTGCCACCGGATTCAGGGACAGGCGGCCCTGGCGTCGCGGCAGGGTATCGCCCAGGCCGGTGGCTATCAGGGCGTGGCTGAACTCGTGGACCGTGACCGCCACCAGCAGGGCAACCACGGTCAGCAGTAGAATCTCAAAGAACAGTACCGGGTTGCTGCTCAGAAGGCCGAGGTTGCGGAAAATCATCTACGTTGTCCAGAAAACCCTGGGAGTACGATCCGTGGACAGCTTTTTCCCTGCACTGGGTGTTTTCATGGGCGTGCTGATGGACATCTGCGGACCTGCTCCAACACTTGACGTTGAGAGAGCCTGGCCAAGGTGCCGCGGTGTCAGTGGTGACGCCACGCAACAGCTATTCTATCATAGCAAAGGCGGACTTTTCCGGCGCCTGGTCCAGGTACCATGCACCAGGTACAATGCCATCAGCCACCACGAAGGAGGCACCAATGGACCAACTGGGGGTCGCTGCTGGGAGCCACTACCCGCTAAAGGCCCTTACCGCCTTCGCCGGTGCGGCCGAGCGCGCGGGGCTGCACTCCTGCTGGCTTACTGAAGGTATGGGCAAGGACTCCTTCACCCAGCTCACCGCCATGGCCCTCGGCACCCAACGGACCGCCCTGGGCACGGGCATCGTCACCATCTTCTCCCGCTCACCCCTGCTCATCGCCATGACCGCCGCCGGCGTGGACGAGGCCTCCAACGGGCGGCTTCTTCTGGGCCTGGGCTCGGGCCACCGAGGCCCCATCTCCCTCAGCCACGGCGTGCCCTTCTCCAGTCCACTGGAGCGCATGCGGGACTATGTGACCATCATCAAGGCGCTGCTGCGCGGGGAGACCGTCACCCACCAGGGCAAAGCGTATTCGGTGGCCAATGCCCGCATCGGCTTCCCTCCGGTGCGCCGGCAGGTCCCGGTCTACGTGGCCGCCCTGGGGCCAAAGATGAGCGAAGTGGCCGGTGAGGTGGCAGATGGCGTCCTGTTCTACCTCATGACGCCCGCCTACCTCAGCGGGCTGGTGGAGCACCTGCACACCGGGGCCAGCAGGGCCGGACGGCGCCCCAACGAGGTGAGCATCGCCTGCTACATCATGGCGTCCCTGGCGGACAGCCGCGGCGAGCAGACCCTGCGTCGCTCAATATCGCGCTACGCCACCCTCCCCTTCTACGCCACCATGCTCAGAGAATGCGGCTTTGCGGAGCAGGTAGAGCGCATTAACCGAGCCTTCGAGGCCAGGGACATGGCGGCAGCGGGCCGCGCTGTGTCTGACGGCATGCTGGAGGGTCTGACCGTGACCAGCGCCGCGGGCTGGCGGCAGCGGGTGGACTCGTACCGCCGGGTTGGTGCCGAGTTGCCGGTCCTCTTCCTCCAGCTTCCGGAAGGCGTGGCCCCGGCCGAGGCCGTGGAAGCCTTTAGTTAGGGGCAGCCCGTGCTACAATAAGGGCTTGGGAAAGGCAGTGCGGCTCGCCCCGACGCGACGGGGCCCACCGGCGACACCTAGGTAGCTATCTCTCTCGATTCTTGAACACTTGCTGACAGCGGAGGACCCTCCATGCCAAACATTGTCATACACGGCTCACCGCTCTGGGAAGGGCTAAGGGCAGCAGCCACTTTCGCCGCGTTTTTCGCCGTGGCCTGGTTGGCCAACTTCATCCTGAACCGCGTGGCCAAGCACCTGGCCGGGCGGAGCAAGACCACGCTGGACGACAAGATTATCGAGGCTGTGCGTCTTCCGATCTTCCTGTTCGTGCTGGTGCAGGGCGCCCTTCTAGCGCTGACCTCCGTCAGCTTCTTGGACCAGTGGCAACGGTACATCAACCAGGGCTGGATAGTAGCGATCATCGTGGTAGCCACCTATGCTGCGCGCCGCATCTTCAACGCCCTCATCCTCTGGTACGGCGAGGAGATCGGTGCTCGGACTGGCTCTGACGTGGCCAAGCGGCTGCCGATGGTCATGCGGCGGGTCCTCAACGTCCTCCTCTACGCCGTGGCTGCCCTGCTCATCCTGGACTACCTGGGTATTCCTATCAGTCCCTTGCTGGCAGGCCTGGGCATCGGCGGCCTGGCCGCGGCCCTGGCGTTCCAGCCCACCCTCAGCAACTTCTTCGCCGGCACCTACATCATGACCGACGGCGCCATCAAGCCCGGTGACTACATCGAGATGGACGGCGGCGTCGGGGGCACTGTCGTAGACATTGGCTGGCGTACCACCAAGGTCCGGAACATCCAGAACAACCTGGTCATCATCCCCAATTCCAAGCTGGCCGACGCCATTGTCACCAACTTTCAGGCGCCAACCCCGGAGATGAACACCATCGTCACCGGGGGGGTGAGCTACGAGAGCGACCTGGCCCATGTGGAGAAGGTCATCCTGGAGGTCGCCTCCGAGGTCATCCGTGACGTGCCAGAGGCAGTGAAGGACGCTACACCAGCCGTGGGCTTCGACAAGTTCGACGATTCCAACATCAACTTCTGGGTCTTTCTTCGGGCCAAGGACCGTGGTGCCAGCTTCAAAGTGAAGTCGGAGCTTATCAAGCGGCTCCACGCCCGCTTCGCGCGCGAGGGGATCGAGATCAACTACCCGGTGCGCAAGCTGGTCCATGCCCGAACGGACGGCCTCTCGCAGCCCGCCGGCCACGGCCGGGTGGCAGGACCAGAAGAGGCGGATGGCTCGGACAGGCAGCAATAGCTGCCCTGGCCCTACTCACCCTGGTACCCTTGCTCCCGAATGCGGCCCTGCTGGAGGGCCAGGTACCCTTTCCTGGTCAAAGCGGGTTGGTGGCCGGCCACCACTTCCCTAGCCCTGCCAGCCACATCAGCGAGCAGGTCCACCACCGTGAGGGCCAGGGCCTTCGCCGGAGTGACCACCGCCGCATCGTAGTCGTGTACCAGGTAGTCAACGCCGTGGCCGGTGCCTGTTGCCCCCGCCGCGTAGGGATGGACGACCGGCATCAGGTGGCCCAGGTCACCCATGTCGGTGGAGCCGCCAGCGTTCTGGCCGGCGGGATGCACAGCCACCTGCCCCTTGCCCACCAGCCGCTCCGCGTTCTGGCGGAAGACTTGCATCAGCACAGGATCGTTCCGTAGTGGAAGGTAGCCCGCCAGAGTCACGATGCGCACTCCGGCCCCCACTGCCAGGGCTCCCGCCTTAAAGCACCGGTCGGCTTTGCGGTCTCCGTCCTCTACCGCCTCGGTGGTGCCGCCGCGCACCCGCCACTCCAGGCGCACGTCGGCGGGGACCGAGCTGACCGCTGAGCCTCCCCGGGTCATGATGCCGTGGAGGCGCGGGTGCTCCCCGTCCCGCAGCGTCTCCCGCTGTGCCTGGAGCGCATTCAAGGCGACCATGGCCGCGTTGAGGGCGTTGACCCCCTGCCAGGGCGCCCCGCCGGCGTGGGCAGCCCGCCCCTGGTAGTGGACCAGCTTCACAACATGGCCGTTGCTGGTGCCGCCCACCGCTAGCTTCTTGTCCGCCAGCGACGAGGTGGTATGGCACATCATGGCCATGTCAACGTCATCAAACTCCCCCAGGCGAATAAGCTCCTGCTTGCCCCCAAGGAGGCCCAGCTTGCCCTCCCGGTACAGGCCGTAGCGGAACTCCACGTCAATGAACTCCTCGGCCGGGACCGCCATCAGGGCCACGCGCCCGCTGAGGGCCGCCAGCACCTCCGGGTCGCTGAGGCCGATGGCGATGCCCAGCAGCATGCCAAGCTGGGCGTGGTGGCCGCAGGCGTGGGCCGCACCGGTCTCCTGGTCGGCGAAAGGGTGGCCGGGGACGCGCAAGGAGTCCAGCTCGCCCAGCACGGCTACCGTGGGGCCCGGCGCACCGCCCTGGAGGTAGCCCTTGATGCCTGTCAGGGCGATGCCGGTGCGGTGGGGGATACCCAGCTCGGCGAGCTTCCGGCTGACCCTTTGGGCGGTGCGGACCTCGGTGAAGCCCGGCTCGGGGTCGCGCAGCACGGCCTGAGCCAGGCCGACGATGTCCTCCCGGCGGGCGTCAATAGCCCGCAGCACCCGGGCCTTTAGCTCCGCTATGCTGGGCTGTGCCATGGCACCTCCCTGGTAGCATAGGACCTGTCCACAAGAATAGCGATTGAATGGGTAGGTCGGGTTTCCTAACCCGACCGTTGGGAGCGGGCAGGTTCGGAAACCTGCCCTACGGAGGGCCAATTGGCTCCCGAATAACCCCCTTATCTAACTAACGTCTATGGGATAGTGTCCCTTCCCCGCTCATGGGTTCGATGCCGACAGGTCCCGATGAATCGGGACAGGTCGGGACTCACCATGCGCAGAACCACTGTCCTGCCGACGCAGCCCTACCCCGCCGGGAACCGCCGGTCAACCTCCGGGTCGTAGGGCCAGTGGTAGCCTGGGGCTGGCACGTTGGCCTTGCCTTTGGCGAAGCGGTCCGGACTCATGGCGCTGATGTCCGCCGTTTTGACAGCGCCGTCCGCAATCAACTCCGCCAGGCATTTGCCAGTAGCAGGCCCACGCATGAACCCACTGCCGCTGTACCCAGTGGCCAGGTACAGGCCATCAAAGCCCGGCGCCGGGCCCACCAGGGGGTAATGGTCAGGCGTATAAGCATCCGGCGCGCTCCAGAGGGTGCGCAGGCCGCCTTTTTCCATGGCCGGAATGCGGTGAGTGATGCGCCGCGCCCACATCCGCAGGTCTACCTCCCGCACGCCCTGCGGGACATTCTCCAGGTCGCAAGGGGCCATGACCTCCTTGTTGCGGATGCCCATCAGCGTCAGGTCCGGCCCCTCCATGCGCCAGTAGGTGCCGATGGTGCGGTCCGTCATGGCCATGTGCGATGGGACCTCAGGCGGGCGGCTGAAGATGCCGGCGCACACCCGGTAGGGCGTGATGGGCAACTCCAGCCCGATGGTCTTCGCCAGTTGTGCAGACCACGCGCCCGCCGCCAGGACCACTGTCCCGGCCTCAATCCACTCCCCGCTGGCCAACCTCACGCCGGTCACCCGCCCGCCTTTTGCCTCCAGGCCTGCCACCACCGTATCCCGCATGAAGAGGACGCCCTTCTCCCGGGCCTTGGTCAGCATGGCGCTGGCGGCGCTGTGGCCATCCCCGTGGCCAGCCTCCGGCGTGTAGATAGCCCCACCAATGTCGTCCACCCGCAGAAAAGGCTGGAGGTCCTTCACCTCCTCCGGCGACAAGACAGAAACGGAAACGCCGTTCTTCCGTACCACGTCCGCGTTGGCCTCTGCATCCTTCCGGTGCTCTGGGCCGAAGATGAACAGGACCCCGGTCTGCCGGTACCCGATGTCGCCACCTTCGGCCTGAGGCCAGTCCTTGAGGATCTGGTAGCTCTCCCAAGCCACCTTGAGGAGCTTGACATCAGCGTGGTGCAAAAACATCTCGGCCCCGGACTTGCCCGTAGCGCCTGCTGCCACCGTGGAACGGTCTGTGAGCGTGATGCCCTTGACCCCCTTCTTGGCCAGGTGGTAGGCCACGCTGGACCCTGCAATCCCCGCTCCAATAATCAGGACGTCAGTGGTGGTCGCCATCTGGTTGTCCTTTCCCTGACACCTACGAAGGCCACGCCGTCCGGCGGGCACTGTAAAGTCGAAAACTCGCTAAATGCTGCGCGCCACCTTGTGCCCTTCGTAGACCGCCGCCTCCACATCCCGTGGCTGCCAGCAGTCTCCCACCGCGTACACCTCCGGCCCTTTCCCCTTCAGCTCTTTGTACAGGCTGTCGTTGGCCTTCCCCCCGGTGGCCAGCACCACGGTATCCACCCCCTCGATCACCTTCGTCGCCATGGTGATAGTGCTGAAGGTGGTCACCCGGTCCTCCCCAATCTCCGCCACGCCGGTGAAGGGGTGGCACACTACCCCTTTGTGCAACAATCGCTCATATTGCAGGCGCCATACGTTGGAGGGGGTGTTCACCCCCACGTACTGCAACCCCGTCACCACCTCTACCCGCTTCCCCTGCTCCGAGAGCAGGTCCGCCACGTCGGTAGCTGGGCGGAGCCCCTGGGTGTCAATGACCACTACATGCTCCCCCACCTTCGCCGTCCCCGCCATCACCTCGTGCACATTTACCACGTTTTTTCCTTCGATTCCAGGTATGTCCGGTCGATACGGGGTGGCTCCCGTGGCCACCACCACCGCATCTGGCCGCTCGGCCAGCACCCTCTCGACCGTGGCTTCAGTTTGCAACCGTATTTCTACCCCCAGCTTGGGGAGCTGCCCCTCGAAGAAGCTGCGGACCTCCCCAAAGTCCTCCCGCTTGGGCGCCTTCACCGCCAGGTTCACCTGCCCACCCAGCTCCCCACTCTTCTCAAAGAGGACGACTTGGTGCCCCCGCAACGCTGCTACCCGCGCCGCCTCCATGCCGGCGGGCCCACCACCCACCACCACGACTTTCTTCTTCACCGGCGCCAGGGGCAGGTCCCCCCACTCCTTCTCCCGTCCCGTCACCGGGTTGTAGACACACGTGATCCACAAGCCAAACTGCCCGTGGCCGGCACAGCTCTGGTTACACGCCATGCACCGGCGGATGTCGTCGGCCCGCCCTTCCCGTGCCTTGTTCGGTAGCTCCGGGTCGGCGATGAGCTCCCGCACCATCCCCACCAAGTCCAGTCTCCCCTCTTGCAAGAGCTGCTCCGCCAAGGCCGGGCTGTTGATGCGCCCGATACCTATCACCGGCAGTTTCACCATCTTCCTGACCTCTGCTGCCAGGTGGGTAAACTGGCCCGGCTGATAGTAGTGCGAGGGGATGTGCGTGGTAGAGCTTTTCCGGTCCAGCCCGGACCCTACGTGCATGCTGATGTAGTCCAGCATCCCTGTATCAGCCAGACGCGGGATAATCTGTTTCACGTCTTCAATGCTGGTGGTGTAGTCCAGAAAGTCCTCACTGAAGCGTGCCCCCACAATCTTGTGCGGCCCCACCTGCCGCCGCACGTCCTCCAGCACCTCATAAGCGAACCGCATCCGGTTCTCCAGGCTCCCCCCATACTTGTCTGTCCTGCGGTTGAGGACTGGAGAGAAGAACTGTGGGATCAGGTTCCCAAAAGCCATCATGATCTCCACCCCGTCCAGGCCACCCGCGACACACCGCCGCGCCGCCTGTCCGTAGGCGCGTACCAGTTCCCCCACCTCCTCCTCGTCCGGCTCGTGGGCCACCACCTGGCTGAAGTCCCAGGTCGGCGCAGGGTTCGCTGAGGCCGACACCACGTAGGACTCGTACATCAGCCCCAGCCCAGAGACCCGCTTTCCAAAGTGGTTGATCTGCTGCAACAAGGGGACGCCAAACTCGTGCACCGCCGAGGCCATCTTCTGGTACCAGGGGATGATGGAGTCGTCGAAGTTGTGGTAGGGGAACACACCCGTGTGGTGCACGCTGATGGCCCCCATGACAACCATGCCCGCGCCGCCGCGGGCCCGCTCGCGATAGTAGTACACGTGCCTGTCCGTAGGACTGCCGTCACCATCCTCATAATGAGTATGGTGCCCAGTGTTCACGATGCGGTTGTGCAGCGTGAACTTGCCTACCTGAATCGGGCTGAACAATCGGGGGAACTGCTGTGCCATTTCGGTCTCCTCTCTTGGAACTTAGCGGCAACACAGCCCCAGGGTTTGTGGGCCAGGCAGGATACCTCAGACGCCGCTATCCATCAATCATGGCGGCTGGCAGGGTTGAGAATCTCCCGGGCGATGACCATGCGGACCACCTCGGAAGGTCCCTCGCCAATGCGGCGGATACGGGCCTCCCGGTACCAGCGCTCCAGGGGCAGCCACTTGCTGACCCCGTAACCCCCGTGTATCTGAATGGAGCGGTCCACCACCCTGCCCAGCGCTTCCGAAGAGTAGAGCTTGGCAATGGCAGCCTCCTGGCGGAAGTCCTCCCCGGCGTCATACCGCCAGGCGGCCTGCCAGACCAGCCAGCGAGAGGCACGGATCTCGATTTCCGAGTCCACCAGCATCCACTGGATAGCCTGCCGCGAAGACAGGGGTGCCCCGAAGGTCTGGCGGGTCTTGGAGTACTCCACCGCCATGCGATGGGCCGCCACGGCGACGCCCAGGTTGGCCGCGGCGTAGGGGATGCGGGCACGGGCCAGCAGCTTGTTGGCCAGCAGGTCCCAGGCATTGTGCACCTCCCCCAGCACATTGCGCCCTGGCACCCGCAGGTTGTCGAAAAAGAGCTGCCCGGGATAAAAGGCCCGCATCACCGGAATGGGGTTCATGGTAAAGCCGGGCCAGCGGTTCTCGACAATGAACGCAGTCAGACCACGGGCCCTCTGCGGGTCGGTCCGGGCAAAGACAATGCCCCAGTCTCCCCACGGCGCCCCACTAATGAAAATCTTGCTGCCGTTGAGGACCCAGTCATCGCCGTCGCGGACGCCCCGGGTCTGAATGGCCCTGGCTGGGTCCGAGCCACCACTGGGCTCGGTGATGGCATACCATCCCCTACGCTCTCCCCTTACGGAAGGCAATCCGTAGGTCTGGAGCTGATAGTCTGTGCCCACCCAGATGATCTCGGGCGGAGGGCGGCCCATGGTGCCGTAGACTGGGCAGTAAAGGCCGGCCCGGTGCTGCACCACTTCCTCCTCAAGCACCGCCTGAGCGAAGAGACTGAGGCCCGCTCCGCCATGCTCCTGGGGCACGCCTGTGCACCACAGGCCCATCTCCCTGGTCTTCGATGCAAGGCGGTCAAAATCTTCCTTGGGAAGGGCTATAGCATCGTAGTCCAGGGTCTTCTCCAGCGGGACTACCTCAGCCTGGACGAAATCTCTGACCGTCCTCTGGGCCATCTTGAGCTCTTCGGGCAGCTCATACCCCTCGGTCCCGGCGGCCATGGTCCACCTCCAGCGTCTACGCTGCGGGCACCCGCTCCAGGCAGTTTGGGCAAGGTCCGGCTTACCTGCCGATATAGGTCGGCTTGCGCTTCTCGGCAAAGGCCCTGGGTCCCTCTCTGGCATCCTCCGTGGCGCGCAGCACCTGCCCCACCGCCTGCTCCAGACGCAGCCCGTATTCAATAGGCAGGTACTGTCCCCGTACTGCGAGCTCCTTGATGGCCCGCACCGCCAGGGGAGCGTTCTGGCAGATAATGTGGGCCATGCGCTCTGCCTCCGCCATCAGTCCGCCGAAGGGCACCACCTTGTTGACCAGGCCATACTGGTAGGCCTCCTGAGCAGTGAGCCCCTCGCCGCTGAGGAGGAGCCACATGGCGATGGGATAGGGGAGCTGGCGGATGGTCCGCTGGGTGCCGCCATTGCCCGGCAGGATGCCGCGCTTCACCTCCGAGAGGCCAAATCTGGCATGCTCGGCAGCCACCCGCAGGTCGGTGGCCAGGAGTAAGGTCATGCCGCCGGCCAGGCAATAGCCATTGACGGCGGCGATAATGGGCTTCCATACCTCCAGACCACGGTTAAGGATCTGCTCCTCTTGGGTCTGCCAGAAGTGCCACTTCTCCACCTCTTGCGGTATGGTCCTACGAAGGTCGGCCCCGGCGGAGAAAGCCTTGTCCCCGGCCCCCGTGATGATGGCACACCACACGTCGGGGTCATCCCGCACGTCAATCCAGGCTTGGGACAGCTCATGGTAGGTCTCAGGGTCCATAGCGTTCATCGCTTCGGGACGGTTAATGGTTATGTAAGCAACTTTCCCGCGCTTCTCGTAGAGTAGCGCCATCCCTTGCCTCCTTGCTCCAACAGGGTACAGAAGGGCTTTTTCGACCTCTCCCCGACCCTTTCCCCCTGAGGCATCTCGGAAAAGGTACCCTTCACGCGCCGCCGTGCCCTTCCCTGGAACGGCCCGCGTAGCCGCCTGGTAGGGAGGGGAAATACATGTCCCACGGCCTTCAGCGGGCCGGCGCGAACTTGGGCAGAGTCAGCTCCTTGGTCATATCGTCCCAGGCCACCTCCACGGGCAGGCCGGGGCGGATGTCCTCGTTCCTGATCCCCACCAGGTTGGTCATGAGCCGCGGGCCCTCCTCTAGCTCAACGATGGTAACGTTATAGGGCAGGTCCTTTTCAAAGGCCCGGTGGTAGCGCTGGTGGACCACAATCCAGGTGTAGACCACGCCCCTGCCGCAGGCCTTTACCCACTGGTGCTCCGGGGACCAGCATTGCGGGCAGAGGGGACTGGCATAGCGCCGGTAGCCGCAGCGGGAGCACTGCTGGAGGAGCAGCTCATGGCGTTGGCAGCCCTCCCAGAAGGGGCGGCTGTCCTCCGTTACCTCGGGGAGAGGCTTGGGGTACTCGGTGGTCATGGCCTACCTCCGCAGGACCATAGTGGCATGGGTATGCATGATGCCCCCCTGTCCGCTGACCAGGGCAATCTCCGCACCATTCACCTGGCGCTCCCCACACTCGCCGCGGAGCTGGCGCACCGCCTCTACGACGAGCTGCATTCCAGCCATGCCGCTCTCCGAGAGGAGTCCTCCCGAAGTGTTCATGGGTAAGGAGCCGCCGGGGCCAGTCTTGCCATCCTCGACAAAGGGGCCTCCCTCGCCCTTGGCACAGAAGCCGTAGTCCTCCAGGGTCACCAGGGGGGTGATAGTGAAGCAGTCGTAAATCTCGCAGACGTCCACATCTCGGGGGGTGATGCCAGCCATCTTGAAAGCCAGCTCCCCGGAGATTTTGGCGCCACTGGTCGTGAGGGTGGGACGCTGGGGCAACTCCCACGCGATGTGGTGCTGGCCGATCCCCATGATGTAGACCGGCGGCTTCCTCAGTTCCCTGGCCCTGGCGGCTGAGGTCACAACCACAGCAGCGCCGCCATCGGAGACCAGGCAGCAGTCCAGGAGGTGGAGGGGCCAAGCTACGTAACGCGAGAGCTGGTGGTCTTCTATGGTCATAGGCTCCCGCATGTGGGCGTTGGGGTTCTTGCATGCCCAGGCACGATTGGCCACCGCGATGGCCCCCAGTTGCCGACTGGTGGTCCCGTACTCAATCATGTGGCGCTGGGCGATCATGGCGTACCCGGAGGGGGCGCCGAAGAGACCGAAGGCTGCATCGCTGCCCCTGGGTGCGGCGTAGGTGCCCGGAGGCCCCGAGAGGGGGTTATCGCCGTAAGTGCAGACCGCCGTGGTAATCAGACCGGCATCAATGGCCATCATGGCGTACTGCACCAGCCCAATGTTGGTCGCCCCAGCCTGGTCCACGGTGGCTGCAATCTTGGGCTGGATGCCCAGGGCCTGGGACACCTTGTGGGCCCACAGGCTCCGGAAGCCAGTCGGGGGATACTTGCAGAGGACCGCATCAATGTCCCCTTTCTTGAGGCCGGCATCCTCGACGGCCAGCCGGACAGCCTCCGCCGTGAAACCCAGCGGGGACACGCCGGGCACACGGCCAAACTTGGTAGTCGCGGCCCCAACGATACAGTACTTGTCTTTGAGGCTCATCGTTGCCTCCTCCCTTCGCCAAGGCCCGCAACGGGATGGACTACCAGCGCTGGTTGCCTTGAAGCTGTTCGGGAGCTCGCTCGCACACCACCCCCTGAAGGGTGAGATCGAAGGTCCAAGCCCTCCGTAGGGCAGGTTTCCGAACCTGCCCGCTCCCCAACGGTCGGGTTAGGAAACCCGACCTACAGAGACGATTTTAGCGCCTATGCCCCCGGCCCCCCTGGCCTCCCCTTCTTAGGGCTTGCTGAATCATGGCTCGACCGGCTCAGCGGGGGTCGTGGCTGCCGCCCGTAGCTGCACTG
This sequence comes from Chloroflexota bacterium, assembly GCA_016210325.1. Classification (GTDB taxonomy): domain Bacteria; phylum Chloroflexota; class Dehalococcoidia; order Lucifugimonadales; family HRBIN23; genus JACQUK01. Next base: position 3,869 of record JACQUK010000152.1, on the reverse strand, counting down.
CCTCCTCGTCCCCTACCCCCAGCAGTTCCCCCAGCACCCACTCCCGGTGCTCGGCATAGAGGGGGGCCCGCTGGCCCAGGTTTGCCGGCGACCGTGACGATTTCCAGGGAAGGCCGGGGTGCTTGTAGGAGCCTGCCTCGGGGTGCTCGGTACGGTCAACAAAGCCCCGCTCCCTCCAGTGGGGGTTTTCCAATATCTCTGGCGCTTTCAGGACAGCCCCTGCCTTGACCCCATGCCCTTGCAGCACCTCCATGACCTCGTGCGGTGTCCGCTGCTCCGTCCAGCCCTGGATGAGACGGTCCAACTCCTCCTGATGGCGCCACCGCTCCAGAAATGTACCAAACCTCTCCTCGCAGCACCAGGGGGGGCTGCCGATAGCCTTACAGAAACACTGCCACTCTTCTTCTGAGGCCACAGCGATAACCGCCCAGGCATCGTCACCCTTACAGCGATAGACGTTGTGGGGCACCATAGCAGGGTGGTGGCTGCCCATTCTCTGCGGGGGATGACCTGTCAACTGGTACCCCAGGAAGAACTCCCCGATGACCGCCATCGTAGCTTCACGAAGCACCACCTGAATGTGCTGGCCCTGCCCTGTTCTGTGCCGCTGCCGGAGGGCCGCCATGACCGCCGTGGCTACGTGGAAGGCGGAGTTGTGGTCGGCGTAGAAGTTGCCGGGTTTATGGGGAGGGCCGCCCTGGTAACCCGTGACATCGGACAGGCCGCCAAGGGCATCGGTCCCCGGCCCAAAGCAGATGTGGTTGGCCCACGGCCCAGAGGCGCCCATGGCAGGCATAGACACCATGACGAGGTCGGGCCTCACCTTACGCAGGGCAGCATAGGTTATGCCCAGGTTACCCATGACCCTGGGGCTGTAGTTTTCGACCAAAACATCGCTAACGGCAACAAGCTTGTAAAAGAGCCCCTTGCCATTCTCGTGGGCCAGGTTGATGGCAACACTCCGCTTGGCCCGGTTCACCTCGTTGAAGCTGGCGATGGCATTGTAGGGCCGAGCGTGCCCAGGCTGCTGGCCGTGCATAGCAACCCTGCCGATGGCCCTCCCCCAGGGTTGCTCAACCTTGATGACCTGGGCCCCCAACTGGCCCAACACCCTGGTGGCGACAGGCCCAGCGATAACGTTGGTGAGGTCAATAACCCTTACGTGGGATAACGGAAAGGACTGACAGCCCTCCCCTGCCAATAGAAAAGCCTCCTTAGATAACGTTGAGCTGTCGGAGCCTGGTCAGGTCTTCCATGCTGTGTCCCAGGCGATGGCAATAGATTTCCAGGTTATGCTCTCCCAGCAGAGGTGCCCTGGCCGGACGCCAGGGGCTCAAGGGTACACGGAACGGGGGACTGGGGTATCTGAGTCTTCCGGCTACCGGGTGGTCTATCTCCACAAAGAAGCCTTGGGCCTCGTTCTGCGGGTCCGCCAGCACCTCGGCGATGGAGTGCACCATGGTGAAGGGGACCCGTATTTCCTGGGCCAGGCTCTGGACCTCCTCTCGGGAGTGGTCCTTCAGCCAGTCCACCAGCATCTGGTCTATCTCATCGGCGTGGCCCATCATGGCTGCCATGACCTCCGCCGCTGCCAGGCCTGGGTTCCCGGTCAGCAAGGCCAGCCCCTCTGGGAAGCTGGGAGACCAGTGAACATGGACCCACCCGTCCTTACACGGCAGCAGGCGGGAAGGGTAGGGTGCCTGGGGTTCGCGGGTGATAAGGCGGGTGCCGGCTCGTCGGGGCATGATTCCGCTGCGTTCCATCATGGTGTAAAAGGATACCCCGTCGAAGGTGCCCGCCAAGGCTTCAATGGTGGAAACATCGAGGTACTGGCCTGTCCCAGTGAAGTCCTTGCGAGTCAGGGCAGCCAGAACGGCCATGGCTGCCGCCAACCCAGCCTGGTATCCCGACTGGGAGCCGCCAGCTTTGAGGGGCTCCCTGTCCTCGTCGCCGGTGAGGTACATATACCCGCTCATGGCGTAGGCCACCAGCTCGCAGCCTTCGTAGTCCCGGTAGGGGCCGCTCTGCCCGAAGCAGGAGATGGAGGCCATGACCAGACCGGGGTTCACCTGCTCCAGCACGGAGTAGCCCAGGCCCAGCTTCTCCATGACCCCAGGCTTGAAGTTTTCCACCAGGACATCGGTGCCTTTGACCAGCTCCAGAAGGATACGCTGCCCTGTTGGGCTCTTCAGGTCCAGCGTTATGCTCTGCTTCCCGGTGTTGAGGTAAAGAAAAGGAGCGCTGGCCTCAAGGTCCGGAATGTCGTTGAGGAAGGGGCCTGCCCGGCGAGTGCAGTCCCCCACGGAAGGAGGTTCTACCTTGATGACTCGAGCACCCAGGTCAGCCAGGAGCTTGGTGCAGTAGCCACCCGAAACACCTTGACTCAGGTCTAGGACGCCTACCCCGGAGAGCGCGGAGTCTGCCATCCTATCCCCGCCTCCCCGCAAAGAATGTGATTTCCCCACAAGGGCTTGCCATAGGTAGGGCCTAGGGTGAGGGTTGCCGCCATCCAGCCTCGCCCTTCGCTGGCTCCCTGCAAGACGGCAGGCCCTACAAGACGGCAGGATTGTATGCTCTCCCCTTTCCCCGTGTCAACCTTAGGTAGGTGAGAGGACGGCCCGCAGGGAAGCACGGTCTCGCCTCTACTCCGTGTACGTCCTCTCGGTCAGCAGGCCGCGCATGTGGGCCAGGTACTTCTGCTTGTCCATGCGGGGCCTGAACTTGGCCTTGACCTCCTTCCCTTTTGCCGCGCCGTCGGCCAGCAGGTCAATAACCGTCCAGGCCAGGGCTTTGGCACCATTGAGCACCGCGTTCTCCCAGTCCTGGACCAGGTAGTCAGAGCCGTGGCCGTTACCTACGGCCCCCCCAGCGTAGGGATGGACCGCCGGCATCAGGTGGCTCACGTCCCCCATGTCCGTAGAGCCTGTGCGGTGGTTGATTTGCACAAAGCCCTCTTTGCCCACCAGGGCCACGGCGTTGGGGCCATACACCTCGGCCAGCACACGGTCCGTCAGCAGCGGCAGGTACCCAGGCAGGGTGGTGACCGTCACCTTGGCCCCCACCGCCAGGGCACCGGCCCGCAGGCAGCGGTCCACCTTGGCGCTGGCGTCCTGGATGGCCTCGTTGGTGCGCCCCCGCACGAAGGTCTCCATGCGCACGTCGGCAGGCACCGAGCTGACTGCCGAGCCGCCACGGGTGATGATGGGGTGGATGCGGATAGTGTCCTGGTCCTTGAAGGTCTCCCGGTTGGCGTGGATGGCGCTCAGGGCGATCATGGCCGCGTTCAGGGCGTTGACCCCCAGCCAGGGGGCCGAGCCCGCGTGGGCAGCCCGACCCTGGAACTGAATGCGCTTGGCCACGATGCCGTTGTTGGTGCCGCTCATAGCCAGCTTGCCGTCTTCACGGTTGCTGGTAGTGTGCGTCATCATGGCCATGTCCACGTCGTCCAGCTCGCCCAGGCGGATGAACTCGGGCTTGCCCCCCAGGAACTCCACCTTGCCCGCCCGCCGCAGGTCGTCGCGGTACTCCACCTCGATGTATTCTTCAGCGGGGACGGCCATGAGCGCCACACGGCCGCTCAGGTGGGGCAGCACGTCCTTGGAGAGCAGCGCGGTAGCCACCCCAAACAACATTCCGATCTGGGCGTGGTGGCCGCAGGCGTGGGCGGCGCCGGTGACAGGGTCCGCCTTGGGGTGCGCCGGCACGATGAGGGAGTCCAGCTCGCCGAAGACGCCTACGGTGGGGCCGGGGCCGGCTCCGCCTGAGACCACCGCCTTGACCCCGGTCAGGGCGATGCCGGTCCTGGGGGCCAGCCCCAGCTCGCGCATCTTCTCGGCCACCAGCTTGCCCGTCTTGACCTCGCGGAAGCC
>JACQUK010000150.1 GCA_016210325.1 Chloroflexota bacterium | reverse complement strand
GCGCTCCAGGATGGCCGGGAGCTTCTTTACCTGCTCCACACCAACAGCCCCCTGGATATCCGTCATGCGGTAGTTGTACCCCAGGTCCACAGCGTCAGGCAGCAGGGTGACGTTCTTCTGGTGGCGGACCAGGTCGGTCTCAGCCAACCCGTGGTCCCGCAATATCTCCACGCGGCGGTCCAGGGCAGGGTCATTGGCCAGGACCATGCCGCCCTCGCCGGTGTTGATGGACTTGCGCGGGTGGAAGCTCAGGCAGCCGGCGTCGCCGAAGGTGCCTACGTGGCGCCCTTTGTAGAAACAACCCAGGGCACAGGCGGCATCTTCCACCACCCGCAGGTTATGGGCCCGGGCCAGATCCATGATGGGGTCCATATCACAGGCCAGGCCGAACTGGTGGACGGGCATGATTGCCCTGGTGCGGGGTGTCATGGCCCGCTCCAGGGACGCCAGGTCCAGGTTGTTGGTCTCCAGGTCAACGTCTGCAAACACCGTCTTGGCCCCGGTGTACTCCACCGCATTGGCGCTGGCCACAAAGGTGTAGGCGGGAACAATCACCTCGTCCCCCGGGCCCACGCCGCAGGCCCTGAGGCCCAGGTGCAGGGCCGTGGTGCACGAGGTGGTGGCCCTGGCGTGCTTGGCCCCGGTGAAGGCCGCCACGGCCGCCTCGAAGGCCCGCACGCGGGGGCCCTGGACCACCCAACCGGAGGCTAACACCTCAGCCACGGCCTTGGCCTCGGCGTCGTCGAAGAAGGGCTTGGTGATGGGGACCTTCATCATGCGTGTCCGCTCCCCGAGGACACCGCGGGACGCCTGGCGGCATCCCACCACTGGACGACCCCCCGTAGGCCCGCCTCCAAGTCCAACTTGGCCTCGAAGCCCAGCAGGCGGCGGGCTTTCTCGGTGCCGCCCACCCTGCGGGTGACGAAGGTGCGCCCCTGGGGGTTGTAGGTTATCGGGAGGTCTACCCCCTTCACCTTCAGCAGCATCTCTGCCAGTTGCTTGATGGAGGTGGGCACGCCGGTGCCAACGTTGAAGAAGTCGTCGGACACGTCGCTCTTGGCCGCGCAGAGGTTGGCGCGGGCCACGTCGGTCACGTACACGAAGTCGTAGGTCTGGGAGCCGTCGCCGTAGACCACTGGCCCCAGGCCCTGGTCCAAGCGCTCCAGCATCTTCATGATGACTTCAGTATAGGCACCGCCATAGGCCTGGCGTGCCCCGTAGACGTTCATGTAGCGCAGGCCCACGTAGTCCAGGCCGTAGCGGTCGTTGAAGGCGCGGCACATCTGCTCGCTGGCCACCTTGGTGGCACCGTAGAAGTTGCGGTTGTTGAGGGGGTGGTCTTCGTTCATGGGGAGGCTGACGGCGTTGCCGTAGACCGAGGCCGAGGAGGAGTAGACCAGCTTCTTGACCCCGTGGCGGACACAGGCATCCAGGACGTTGAACGTCCCCTCGATGTTCACCTTGAAGGCGGAGCGGGGGTACTCGTAGCAGTGGAGGAGCCAGAGGGCAGCCAGGTGGAAGACGACGTCGGCGCCCTGGATGGTCCGCTCCAGCAGGTCCTGGTACAGCAGGTCGCCCTCCACGACCTTGCAGCGGGGGTCCTTCAGGGCGCCGGCCAGGTTGTCCCGCTTGCCGCGGCAGAAGTTGTCGAAGACCACCACCTCGGCCACCTCCTCTTCGGCCAGGAGCTGGTCCACGATGTGGGAGCCAATGAAGCCTGCCCCTCCGGTGACCACCACGCGCTTGCCTTTGAGGTCCATGACGCTCCTCTTCACACTTTCGGATCGCCCTATGGTGGGACGCTCCCTAGCAGGGTGATGGGAAACTGCTTTGACCATCCCCCTTGACCCCCCTTCCTGGCCAGGAAGGGGGGATAGTTTGTTTCTGGGGGATACCCCCAGACCCCTGCCAAAGGGGCTTCGCCCCTCTGGACTCCCCTTTTTCAGCAACCTGCCAGGGGCCACGGTGCGCTACACCCTGCCGATGCTGGCGTACTGGAAGCCCAGGGCACGCATCGCCGCCGGGTCGAAGATGTTGCGCCCGTCCAGAAAGACGGGCCGGCGCATCAGCCGCCGGACCCGCGCCATATCCAGGTCGCGGAACTCCTGCCACTCCGTCAGCAGCACCGCTGCGCCGGCCTCCTCCACCGCCTCGTACGGGTCCGCCGTGAAGGTGGTCTGCGGAAAGACCTGGCGGAAGTGACGCATGGCTTGGGGGTCATACGCGACCACCGAGGCAGACTCCGCCAGCAGGTCCCGCACCACGGTCAGCGACGGGGCGTCACGGATGTCGTCGGTGTTGGGCTTATAGGAGAGGCCCAGCACAGCCACTCGCGTGCCCGCCAGGGTGCCCAGGAGGCCACGCAGCTTGTGTACTACTCCCCGCTTCTGCCGCTCGTTCACCTCGGTGATGGCCTGGACAATAGGCATCTCCAGGCCCAGGTCCTGGGCGGCCCAGTCCAAGGCCCGGGTGTCCTTGGGGAAGCAGGAGCCCCCGAATCCGACACCTGCCAGCAGATAGGACGGGCCGATGCGGTGGTCCAGGGCCACGCCGCGCGCCACCTCCTGCACATCGGCGCCCACCAGCTCACAGAAGCTGGCAATCTCATTGATGAAGGAGATCTTCAGGGCCAGCATGGCGTTGGATGTGTATTTGATAAGCTCCGCGTTGATGGGTGTGGTCACGAAGAAGGGAGCGTTGACTTTGGCGTATAACCTGCGGATGACCTCAGCCGCCCGCGGGCTGTTCACCCCCACGACAACGCGGGAGGGGTGAAGAAAGTCCTGTAAGGCAGTGCTCTCCCGGAGGAACTCAGGGCAGGAGGCGACCTCCACATCGCAGTCGGCCGGAACGGCGCTCGGCGCGTTGTCCTCGGTGGTGGCGTGGCCTCCACCCTCGCGGCGGCGCGCCAGCTCCTCTGCGATCGCACGGGTGACGCGCTCTGTTGTGCCCGTGGGGACGGTGCTCTTGATAACAACCAGCTTTGGCCCGTTCACGTACTGGCCGATGGAGCGGGCGACGGCCTCCACCGCGCCGGTGTCCACCCGCCCCTCCGGGGTGCTGGGTGTGCCCACAGCAATGAAGATGATGTCCGCTCGCCGGATGGCGCCCTGGATGTCGGTGGTGAAGGCCAGACGCCCTTGGGCCGCGTTCTTTTGGATCAGCTCGTCAAGGCCCGGCTCGAAGATGGGCAGGGTGCCCCGCTGCAAGTGAGCAGTCTTGGCCTCGTCGCTATCCACGCTGACAACGGTGTAGCCAAAGTCGGCCATGACGGCGCCCACCGTCAGGCCCACATAGCCACTGCCGATGACGCAGATAGTCGGGTTCTCAGTGTCCACGTCATTCCCCTTATCAGGCTGCACGCCTTACCCGTTAGGGTTGGCCCGCGTGCTGCCTGGTTGAATCACCACTAAGGCCGAATAGGAAGCTGTGAGGGGTCTCCGTTACCTTACTTCCCTCACAGAAGGGCTGTCAAGGAGCCTCTCAGGGGCCACCGTCAGCAACCACATATACCCCTTTCCGCACTTCCTGAAGTCCGGGCCTGTCCAGGCCGCCGCCCGGAAGGTAGACCACCTGGATGTCGTTGGCACGGAGCCATGCTGCATCGAGTCCGCTATCCCGCGAGAAGAACCGCAAGGCTTGCTCTACCTTCTGCGGAGCGCTCCGGAGGTTGCCCGCGATAGCGGCGTAGACATATTTGTCAGCCGACGGCGCAACGGCGATGGCGATGGCGGGGTCCACCAGGACCCGTTGCGCCTCGGGAATGTTCTGGCGGACCCACCGGAGGTCCCGATAGATGGCAGGGCTGATGACGTGGTAGTAGGGCTGCGCCAGTCGCTGGCGCACCCCCAGCACTCCGGCTGCGGCCAGCAAGGCCACCGCAGCAAGGGGCGCCGCGCGGCGTGCTAGGGGAGGCCAAAAGCCGGCCCGGCCAGCCAGTCTGCTCCCCACCCCAAGCAACTGCGCGACCGCGAAGCCCCCCAGGACCGCGACCCCCAGGGCGAGGAATAGCCACGCGCGCTCGTACACCGCCAGGTGTCCCCACCCCCACAGGGTAAAGACCACCTGGTGCGCTAGCAGACCCAGGACAGCAACCGTTAGCCCGAACAGGGAAGGCTGGGCCTGAAAGCCCCGCATCACCACGAGAAAGGTGCCCAGGACGAACAGGCCAATGGGGATGTAGCCAACCTGCAGGACAAAGTCCCGCACCAGAGGAAAGCGCAGCGGCGCTAGTGTTATGGTGCCCGGCGTGGTACTGATGGTGATGTACAGCCGCAGCGAGACTGCCAGGGCCCCAAGAGCCACAACCGGCAGGACCCACCGGAGCTTGGGCCAGGAGCCTTGCCGGGCGCCTCGCTGTAGAACGCTCCCGCCTGCTACGGCAGCCGTGATCAGCAGGCCAAACCCGGCAAAGGTGGGGTGGATGATGGCAAGGCCGGCCAGCCCCAGCGCCACGGCAACGCTGGGGCCCCACCCGCGGCCAAGGTAGTGGACCAGCAGCAGAAGCACTAGAATGAGGAACATGCCTACTGACGCCGGCACCAGGAAGATGGGCCCCAGGACCCTGAGTGTAGTGGGCAGAAGCGCCACCAGCAAAGCCATAGGGAGGCCCGCACCCATGCGTTGGCCATAGGCATAGGCCGCCAGGACCATAAGAGTGAAGAGGACTGCCGGCCCAAAACGGAAGAAAGCCGTCCAGTCAGCTCCGGTGAGCTGCTGAAAGGCTGCCAGGAGGATGTGGAAGCCCCCCTCGGCGTGCTCCGAGATGGTGCGGGTGCCAAAGAAAGGGTCAGCGAACGTGGCGGACTCGGTGTCCGCCACCGCCTGGGCATAAGCGTAGTGGAACCACTCGTCTACATGAAGGGGCAGTGGATAGCTGGCATGGGGACGGTATGTCAGGAAAGCCGCCAAGGCCAAAACGGCCAGGAGCGCCACCCATGAGGCCGTCCGTTGCATGGGGGCTGGCACGCCCTGCAACACCGCCGACCTTCGTAGTGCAGCCAAGGGAAGGACAAGGGTGAGCGCTTTCAAGATCGTCATGATGGTCCTGGTGGCAGCGGCAGCTCTCCTCTTGCCTGGCCTGGCCTGGGGCTACCTGCTGCTGGGCCGCCGGCCGCTACCACCGTTGGAGCGGCTCCTCGTGGGCATCGGCCTGAGCGTGGTGCTGGTCCCTCTGAGCATCTACCTTGCCCACCGAATCGTCGGCATGCCGATTACCCGTGGTAGCAGCGCGGCCGTGCTTGCCGTACTCCTGGCGCTACCGCTAGGGGTCCTCCTGATGCGTCGTCGGTGGGACCCTCCGAAGGACTAACACCCCATCGCAGGGGCGTGGCCTACTTCCAGTGCTGTCCGGTCACTCGACGGTGACAGACTTGGCCAGGTTACGTGGCTGGTCTACATCGCAGCCCTTCTGTACTCCAATGTAGTAAGCCAGAAGCTGCAAGGCTGGGGTCACCAGCAGTGGCGCGATGATAGGGGGCGATGCCGGGACTATCAGCAAGTGGTCCGTCTTGGCCGCCAGCTCCTGGTCCCCCTGCGTGCCCACAGCGATGACCGTGCCGCCGCGGGCCTTGACCTCCTCAATGTTGTTGAGCATCTTCGGGTACAGCTCATCCCTGGGGGCGATGGCTACCACCGGCATCTTGTCGTCAATGAGGGCGATGGGGCCATGCTTCATTTCGCCGGCGGGGTAGCCCTCAGCGTGGATGTAGCTGATCTCCTTGAGCTTCAAGGCCCCTTCCAGAGCAATGGGGTGGTGAATGCCGCGCCCCAGGTACAGGAAGTGCTCGTAGTGGCAGAAACGCCGCGCCATCCTCTGGTAGGGCCCCAGGTCGGCAATGACCTGCCCCAAAAGGTAGGGCGCGGACGCCAGGTGGCCCAGGCTCTCCTGCAACAACTGGCGGCCCAGGGCCTCCCTGCCCTGGCCCAGTTGCAACCCCAGCAAGGCCAGGATGGTCAGGGAGGCAAGGAAGGTCTTGGTGCTGGCCACTCCGATCTCCGGGCCGGCCCGCATGGAGAAGGTGGCCTCCGCCAGGCGCGTGGCCTGGCTCCCCTCGGCATTGCAGATGGCGACGAGGCGGCCACCCTTTTGGCGCACCTCATCCATAGCCGCCAGGGTGTCGGCGGTCTCGCCCGACTGGGCGATGGCAACCACCAGGGTGTGGGCATCAATGGTAGGGTTGCGGTAGCGGAACTCGGAGCTGCTCTCCGCTTCGGCAGGGACACCCGCAAAGGTCTCGATGAGGCGGCGCCCCACCATGGCGGCATGCAGACTGGTGCCACAGCCTATCAGGAGCACCCGCCGCAGGTCCAGCACCTGCTCCCGGCTGAGGGGAAAACCCTCCAGTCGTACCTCACCGGCCTCGAAATCCACTCGGCCGCGCAGAGCGCTGCCCACCGTCTGGGGCTGCTCCATGATCTCCTTCAGCATGAAGTGCTTGTAGCCCCCCTTGTCGGCCCACGCCGCGTCGGTGGAGACGGGATCGAACCGCTTGGGCACTACCCTCCCCAGAGGGGTGATGACCTTGACCTCAGCAGGGGTGAGAACGGCAATCTCTCTATCTTCCAGGAAGCAGACACGGCGGGCCAGTGGCACCAGGGCCGGCAGGTCGCTGGCCACCAAGGCTTCACTCTGCCCCAGGCCCACAATGAGCCCGCCCGCGTTGCCACGTCGCATGGCAAGCAGCTTGCCCGGCGCCTTCTTCCAGAGGGCGACGATTGCGTGGGCGCCGTGGAGGCGGTCTACCAGTGGGGCAAAGGCGTCTTCGAAGCTCTTCCCTTGAGCCAGCCCCTCTTCGATGAGGTGGGGGATGACCTCGCTATCGGTCTCCGAGGCGAAGGTGTGGCCTCGCTCCAGGAGGGACTTCTTAAGTTCCAGGTAGTTTTCCACAATGCCATTGTGGACCACCGCCAACTCACCGCGGCAGTCCATGTGGGGGTGGGCGTTGGTCAGGGCGACCTTGCCATGGGTAGCCCAGCGAGTGTGCCCCAGCCCAGTGGTACCTGAGGGGGCACCATTGCTCAGGAACGAGGTCAGCTCCCTGACCTTGCCCACGCTCTTGCGGATAGCCAACTCACCGGGGCCGTCCAGGACGGCGATACCGGCGCTGTCGTAGCCTCGGTACTCCAGACTCTGGAGCCCCCGCAGGATGATGGGGCCTGCCTGCCGTGGGCCCACGTAGCCCACAATACCGCACACGGTCCCTCCCAAGGATAGCTAGGTGGTGGGAAACGCCTGGCCAAACCCAGCGACCCGTGAAACCCCCGCATGAAGGAACGGGGAGTGCTCCTGTTCCACAATCTGCATGATGACCCGGCCCAGGACCTCGGAGTCATGGCGCAGGTAGACACCGGCAGACAGCAGCGGCTCTGCCAGGATGTGGGCTGCCAGGTCCCGGCACTGCTCGACGTCCACAACCACGGGATGCTGGCCGGAGCGGCAGTACCGCTCCAACATCTGGGCAGGCACGGGGGCAGCGTTCACCACCATGTAGTCCAGAGGCTGGTGAGTGCCCAGGTACTGGCAGACCATGCGGAGGAAACTGGACGCCTTGAAGCCGTGGGACTCGCTGGGCTTGGTCATAAGGTTACACACATAGACCTTGATGGCTTGGGACTTCAGGATGGCCTCCGCAACCCCTTCCACCAAGAGGTTGGGGATAATACTAGTATAGATGTCGCCGGGGCCGATAACGATGGCATCGGCCTCGTCAATCGCCTCCAGGACAGGTGGATAGGGGTAGGCTCTGGGGTCCAGGTACACGTAGTCTATGGGGAGCTCAAGGTTCTCATGCCGTTCGCCGATGGCCGCCTCACCAGCGATCTCGGTGCCATCCGCGAGCCTGGCTTTGAGGGTGGTCTTGGTCAGGGTCACCGGCAGAACGGTGCCCTGGACCCTGAGGATCCGGGACGCCTCTGCGATGGCACTGCCGATATCCCCGGTGATCTCTGTCAGAGCTGCCAGGAACAGGTTGCCGAAGCTGTGCCCGCTGAGCCCGTTGCCTCTAGGGAACCGGTACTCTAGCAGCTTCGCGAGCAGGGCCGTGGCACGGTCGTCGGCGGCCAGGGCAACGAGGCACTGGCGCACATCCCCCGGGGGAAGCTGGTCCAACTCATCCCTGAGCCGCCCGGAGCTCCCGCCGCTGTCGGCCATGGTCACCACGGCGGTGACCTGGCACGATTCCCGCTTGAGGCCACGAAGTGCAGTGCTGGTGCCCGTCCCCCCGCCGATGACCACAACCTTCCGCTTATCCACCCCTAAACCTCGCTTGGACTGGTGATCTTCGGGCCACTATCTCTCCCTGAGACCACCCCGCCTGGGCAGCACACAGGATGCCGTGGCGCTGGAAGCCAGACAGCAGGACGCGGAAAACCATAACCAGCAGGCGCTACCCACAAAGAAAAGCTCACGATCCACACGCCACGAACACCTCCCCTGGCCCAAGGGAGCGATGCAAATTATGGTCATCTCACTGAACCGTTGTCAAGTGACCAATGGGTATTTAAAGTAGTCCTTTTTGCTCCCGGAAAGATACCCTTCATCTGGGCAGCAGAAAAACAGGCGGGGGTCGAGTAGAGGAACAGCAAAAAAGATGACTGTAACGCTCGTATTTATCGCGTCTATCGCGAAAGGCAGGCCGTCTTCAGCAGGTACCGCCCCCGCTCTTCTGGGAAGGTGTCCCGCAAGGGCAAGGTCAGGCCGCTCTGGATAGCGGTGTAGCCGTACTTGCTGCGAATGCCGTCCATGGCCCGGGCCAGCCGCCGGGGCCGCTCATCCTCCAGGAGGGGAAATTGCCCCCGCCGGTCCACGAAGTTCCCCACACTGATGCCGATGAGGCGCACCAGCTTGGACGACTTCGCCAGCTCCCGCTGCATGAGGGCCTCACCGGCACGGTAGATGGCCTCGTCGCTGTCAGCAGGGGCCTTGAGCGTCTGGTGGCGAGAGAAGGTGGTGAAATCGGCCCAGCGGAGGGTCAGCACCACGACCCGGGCCAGTTTCCCCTCCTTGCGGAGGTCGGCCCCTACCCGCTCGGTCAGGTAGCGGAGCATAGACCGCAGAAAGGCCCGGTCCCGGGTGTCTTTGGCAAAGGTAGTGGAACGCCCGATGGACTTGGGTGGCGCCGGCGGAAGCACGGGACTATCGTCCTGGCCATTGGCCCAGCAGTGTAGCAGGTCACCCCAGGCGCCGAAGGCCCGCCGCAGCAGGAGCGGTGGCGCCTGGGCAAGCTGGCCCACGGTGAGGATACCCAGGGCCTTGAGGGCAGCCGTCGTGCTGGGCCCAATGCCGGGCAAGTCGTCCGCGGGCAGGGGCGCCAGGAAGGCGGCGTCGCCGCCAGGCGGCACCTCCACCAGGCCATCGGGCTTACCGGCGTCAGAGGCGACCTTGGCGGCAACCTTGCCGGACGCGATGCCGGCAGAGACCGTCACCCCAAGCTCCCGGCGCACCCTGGCCTTGATGTCCCGCGCCACGCCTGCCAGAGGGCCGTACAGGGCCTCGGACCCGGTCATGTCCAGATAGGCCTCATCCAGCCCCAGGGGTTGGATGAGAGGGGAGTAGCTCCCCAGGATGCCCATGAAGTGGCGGGACACCTCAACATAGTGGTCGAAACGGCCCTGGAGGAAGATGGCCCGGGGGCAGAGGCGGGCTGCCTGCTTCAGCGGCATGCCGGCCCTGATGCCATAGGGGCGTGCCTCGTACGAGGCGCAGGCCACCACGCCGCGGCCCTGGGGGTCCCCACCCACGATGACTGGCTTCCCGCAGAGGGAGGGGTCCAGGACCCGCTCCACCGAGACAAAGAAGGCATCCAGGTCCAGATGAAAGATGCGGCGCATGGCAGTGTAGAACCTGTGTTCGTGTTCCCTGTGCAGAACCTACCACGCTCTCCTGTCCTGGTCAAGGGACGCGCGGCGGAGGACAGGGGCTTTTCGTTTTCACCCCCTGTGCAACCCCCTCTCTGACTCCCAAGAATAGCGATTCAATCTGTAGGTCGGGTTTCCCAACCCGACCGGCGTGGCCGGGCAGGTTTGTCCCGACGTGTCCCGAT